>JASFOV010000357.1:0-5410 GCA_050116355.1 Anaerolineae bacterium | reverse complement strand
AAGGGTGCCATTTGTGATGAACCTGAAAATCGAGCCGATCACGCTGGGTCTGAAGACACCATTTCGCATCGCCCATGGGATCAGTGGGGTCCGGCGAAATGTCCTGGTGCACATTTGTGACGGCGAGCACGAAGGCATCGGTGAGGCTGCCCCTGTCCGGCAGCACCACGAAACCCAGGATCTCGTTCTAGACTATCTGGCCACCATCGGGGAGCAATGGCCTCCGACCTGCGATCCGTTTCAACTCGAAGACACCCTAGCGGCCCTACCTGCCGGTTCCCAAGCAGCGCGGGCGGCGTTGGACATCGCTCTACACGATCTGATCGGTCGAAAGTTGGGAGTGCCTCTCTACCGTCTCTTTGGTCTGAACCCGGAGCGCGCTCCCCTAACTTCACTCACTATTGGGCTGGGCCCGGTGGAGGAAGTACAGGCCAAGGCCCGGGCTGCAGCAGCGAACATGCCGCTCCTCAAGCTAAAGTTTGGCCATGATACCGAACACAGTCTGGCATTGGTGCGCGCCGTCCGGGAGGCGACCACAGTTCGCCTAGTGGCTGATGCCAACTGTGCCTGGACACAAGACCAGGCACAGCAGATCATCCCCGCCCTGGCGGACCTGGGGCTGGAATGGATAGAGCAACCTCTGCCCGAAGGTGATCTCGATGGGTTACACCAGTTGCATCGAATCTCACCGCTGCCCATCTTTGCTGATGAGCCAGTGCGCACGGCTCACGATATCGTCCGCTTGGCTGGCCTGGTGGATGGAGTGAACATCAAGATCCAAAAGGCGGGCGGGCTGCGTGAGGCGATTCGTATGATCGCCGTTGCCCGGGCCCACGACCTGCAGGTGATGCTGGGCTGTATGGTCGAAACATCGGTAGGGATCACGGCGGCCGCTCATTTGGCACCTCTGGTTGACTGGGCCGACTTGGACGGCACCCTGCTGATCCGCAACGATCCCTTTGTCGGCGTGCACGTGGATCAGGGACGTCTGCTCTTGCCCGACGGCCCCGGTCTTGGAGTCAGACCACGGACCAGCGAGTTCATGCGACGAATCGTGAGATCATAGATCTGGAGAAATGCCAATGCCGGACATCGACCTCTTGATCCGCAATGGGACGATCTACGATGGCCAGGGCGGCCTGGCTTTTACCGGCGATGTGGCCGTCGACGGCGATGCTATTTCCGCGATCGGAGCCCTAGGCCACCTCCGCGCCCGGACCGAGTTGGATGTGGCCGGCCTAGCAGTTGCCCCTGGGTTCATCAATATGCTCAGCTGGGCCAACACCTCGCTCATCGAAGATGGCCGTTCCCAAAGCGATATCCGCCAAGGAGTCACTCTCGAAGTTCTGGGGGAAGGCTGGTCGATGGGACCTCTAAATGAGGCCATGGCCCAGGAGATGGTTGAACAGCAGGGCGATGTCCGGTACGATGTCGAGTGGGCCACCCTCAACGAATACCTCCACAGCCTGGTCCGGCGCGGTATTTCGCCCAACGTCGCTTCCTTTGTCGGCGCAACTACGGTCCGGATCCACACGCTGGGCTATGCAGATCGCGGCCCGACAGCGGCTGAGCTGCAGCAGATGCGAGCACTGGTCCGGCAGGCGATGGAGGAAGGAGCGGTGGGCCTCTCGTCGGCATTGATCTATACCCCAGCCTGTTACGCCGCTCCGGAGGAATTGGTCACCCTGGCTGAGATTGTAGCGGAATACGACGGCCTCTACATCTCACACATTCGGAATGAGGGAAACAGCCTGCTGGAGGCGCTGGAAGAACTGATCGAGGTGTCCCGCAGGACAGGCGTCGCGGCCGAGATCTACCATTTGAAAGTCTCGGGACGATCAAACTGGCACAAGCTCGAAGCTGCGATAGCCAAGATCGAGGAGGCACGGACCAGCGGACTGCACATCACGGCCGATATGTACACCTATCCCGCATCCTCGACTGGGCTGGACGCCACCATGCCCCCCTGGGTGCAAGAAGGTGGGCACCGGGCCTGGATCGAGAGGCTCAAAACCCCGATCATCCGGGAGCAGGTCAAGCGAGAGATGGTGACACCCTCTGACGAGTGGGACAATACATTGCTGGCCGTCGGTTCGGCCGAGAAGGTGCTCCTCATTAGATTCAAGAGCGAAGCGCTCAAACCGCTGACTGGCAAGAGCCTGGCCGAAGTCGCCGCCATGCGTGGCGTATCGCCCGAGGAGGCGGCCATAGACCTCGTCATCGAAGACGACAGCAACGTCGGCTGTGTTTTCTTCACCATGTCAGAAGACAATATCCGCCGGCAGATCGCCCTGCCCTGGGTCAGCTTTGGTTCAGACGGCGCATCGCTGGCACCGGAGGGGCTCTTTCTCAAATCGGGCACGCACCCCCGCGCCTACGGCACCTTTGCCCGGCTTCTGGGGAAATATGTGCGCGAGGAGCACGTGATCCCGTTGGAGGAGGCCATTCGGCGCTTGACCTGGCTCCCCGCTCAGAATCTCAAGCTACAGGGGCGAGGCAGGCTCGCCCCTGGTCAATTTGCCGACATTGTCGTCTTTGACCCGAATACCATCCAGGACCACGCAACCTTTGACAATCCGCACCAGTATTCCACGGGAGTTGTGCATGTCTTTGTCAATGGTACCCAGGTGCTCATGCATGGCGAGCATACCGGTGCCACGCCAGGTCGGGTAGTGCGCGGTCCCGGTTGGAAAGGATGGCAGCACAGGGAGACGAGGAGGGGATGATGCTCAACCTCTATGCGCTTGAACAACAGATCGAAAGTGAGATGCAGGATACGCACGTCCCGGGCCTGGCCATCGCCATCCTCCAGGATCGAGAACTGATCTATTGCCGCGGTTTTGGAGTGACCAGCGTGGAGGACGGCGGGTTGCCGGTCACCCCACTGACTCTATTTCGCATCGGATCGGTCACCAAATCGATGACGGCTACCGCGGTCATGCGACTGGTAGAGTTGGGTCTGATCGAGCTGGATCGCCCGATCAGCGAGTATGCACCCTGGCTGACCTTCAGCGAGAAGGGGGCTGCGCAGCGGATCACGCTCCGCATGTTGCTGAGTCACAGCGCCGGGCTGCCCACCTCCCACACGCCCTTTGGCCGGCGGGAGGCAGAGGGATTGGAAGCCTATGTTCGCCAGGATGTCCCGGACTATCGATTCATCGCCCCGCCGGGGTTGCTGTACTCGTACAGCAACCCCGGCATCCGGATCGCCGGCTACCTTGCCCAATCTGTTAGCGGCCGACCCTACACCGCCCTGATGCAGGATTTGGTCTTTGATCCGCTGGAGATGCAGCGGACGACCTTTGATCCGACCGTGGCCATGACCTATCCGTTGGCACAATCCCATGATCTCGATGACGACGGTCATCTGACCGTGCGGCACCACTATGCCGACGATACAGGCGGCTATCCCTCCGGTTCGGCCATATCCACGGTACTGGATCTGACCCATTTCGCCATCATGCAGATGAACCACGGGCGCTTTCGTGACCGGCAGGTTCTCACTCCCGAATCTGTGGCCGAAATGCACAGGATCCAGGCAATCACCTATACGAGCCGTGGGTCTGGCTACGGGCTCGCCCTGAACGTAGATGTCTACAAAGGGATCGAGCGCCTATGGCACGAGGGCTCGATCAGCAATTTTGGTGCCCGGCTGGTGATGATGCCTGAATCGGGCACAGCTGTCGCGCTCTTGTTCAACCGTGCCCCAGGCTTCTGGGCCAAGGCCGAGGCGATCACCGACGGGGTCGTGGATCAGCTCCTCGGGCTACCAGATAGAGAAACCCAACCGGAGGGCATCACGCCCGATCGTTCTCTGTGGCCGTCCTTTGCGGGATCGTATCTGGGTGACTGGCGGGGCTTGGCCACCGTGGCAGCGACCGAGGATCAACTGACACTCAACTGGAATGGGGAGCTGCTGCCGCTCAACGCCCTGGGCGCATATCTATATACGGGTCAAAAGCATGAGAGCGGCGAGAAGGTTTCAGTCGGCTTTGTTCGAGAACCTAAAAGACCGGTTCAATACATTCTGGTCAACGGTTCGCCCTGCGAGCGTTTCAAGCCAGAACCTGTCAGGGTTCCCGAGCCCGATGCCTGGAAAGCATTCGCTGGGCGGTACAGTGGCGTGGAAAAGATAGTGGTCCGGCTGCAAGACGATCAACTCTTTGTCTACTCGGAAGACGTAGACAAAGAGATGGCCTGCATTCCACTGGGCAACGCCCGTTTCGCATGTGATGTGGGCCTTGTCGAGTTTGATTTCACCCCCGATAGCACGGCGCCGTCCCTACGATTCGGCAAGGTCTATACACTCCACCAAGTATCGCCTTCCCGTAGCAGGCAATAGTTTCCCTCAATCCTTCGCCTTAGACTTGACAAATCCGCCAGTTTCGGATATAATCTTATATCGTATACGATATAAGATATTCGATACAAGATATTCTATTTAGGGAATGCGGGGTCGAGGTGTCCACAACCAGCACGCTGCCAAGAATTGATGCATCGCTTTCTCTCAAGGACAGGGCCTATGCAGCCATCAAAGAGGCCATTTTGACCCTGAAGCTAGAACCGGGGGCACCTCTGGTAGAAGGCGATCTTGCTGCGAGCCTTGGTATCAGCAAGACTCCGGTCCGCGACGCGCTTCAGGAACTGGAGCGCGAGGGATTTGTCACCCGGGTCCCGTTCACGGGAACCTATGTCACCGAGGTCACGGTTAAGGACATCAGAGAGATTTTTCAACTCCGGGCTGTGCTGGAAGGTCTGGCCGCACAGCTAGCGGCCACGTCTTTCTCTGACGAGGAGTTGGACCGGATCGCACAAGACCTTGACGCTGCCGAAATCGCGCTGGAACAGGGCAACCTGCCACTTTGTTCGGCCAGAGGCAGCACTCTCCACCGGGCGATCATTGACAATGCCAGCAACGAGCGCCTATTGGGGATCATCCACAACCTGGACGATCATTTGCAGCGCTTTCGCGCAATGTCCGATCAGATTGGCGGCCGGTTGGACATATCGTGTCAAGAACATCGCCAGATCCTGCAGACGTTGTACGAGCGGGACCCGGCGGCAGCCGAGAAAGCTGTTCGAGACCATCTCTCCAGCGTCCTAGTGGATCTTTCGTCGTCCAAAGAATCAACCGGTGGTAGCGGCTGAACTCAGGCCTTGCCACACTTGCTTCGCATTGTAAAGCGGGGCGCAGAGTGGAGCGATGAGGCTGAACGGTGGCCAGCTTGTCGTAGAAATGCTAGAGGCCCATGGTGTGCGTTACATTTTTGGCGTACCGGGCGATACGGGGCTGGCCTTTTACGACGCTTTGTCCCAAGCCGATGGACAAGGGACGATGACCCACGTGCTAGCCCGGGACGAACGGTCGGCGGCCTATATGGCCGACGTCTATGCCCGGGTAAGCTCCCGT
>JASFOV010000356.1:0-5410 GCA_050116355.1 Anaerolineae bacterium | reverse complement strand
CCTGGCCTATCTACGCAGCATCGTCGAGCAACTTGACTTGCCGGTTCGTACCTATGAGCCAGTGGTGGCTGCTACGCGCCAAGATGAGGGTTTTTTGCTGCGAACGGCGCCCCGATCGGGCGAGCGACAGTACCGTTGCCACAATCTGGTGTTGGCCATCGGCGACATGCACAATCCCAATCGCTTGGGCATCCCTGGTGAAGATCTGCCTCACGTCAGTCACTACTTCCGGGATGTGCATCCCTACTTTCGCCAGCGGCTGCTGATCGTCGGTGGGCGGAATTCGGCTGCCGAAGCGGCTTTGCGCTGCTGGCGCGCAGGCGCGCAGGTGACCCTCAGCTACCGGCGGGCCGACTTCAAGGAGAAGCTGATTAAACATTGGATCCTGCCCGATCTCAAGACCCAGATCGAGTTGGGCACCATTGGATTTCAACCCTTGACGGTGCCGGTATCCATCACGCCCGCACAGGTAGTCCTAGAACGGCTCGCTGAGGATGGCACGCCCACCGGTGAGCGTTTCCAGCACGCCACGGACTTTGTATTGCTTCTCACCGGCTTCCGGGCCGACATGAGCCTGTTTGAAGAGGCTGGGGTTACATTGACCGGTGAGAACCAACAGCCCGTCTACGACCCGGAAACCATGGAGACCGATGTGCCAGGCCTCTATGTGGCCGGCACGGCCGCAGCCGGCCACCGGCAGCCCCGCTACGCACTGTTCATAGAGAATACCCATATCCACGTGGCCAAGATCGTGAAGGCCCTGACTGGATGCACGCCCGAGCGGTTGGGCACCGTCCCGGCGCGCCAGTACGACCTCCCGCTCGAGGCCTTTCAGGACAATTGATCGATGGTCTGACCAAGCGGATGATGGGCCAAGGGTGCTGGTCGCGGTCGGGACCTGTTCTATCGAGCGCTCCAGCGGATTGCACTCGTGACGCCTATGTGATAGAATACGCAATATCGGTTACCGGCCGTTGATAGGGATCCAGTGGGTCTATTTGCAAAATTGGGGATCAGCTATGAATAATAAAGAATCTGTTACCAAGAGCTTGGGCGTTCTGACCAGCGGCGGCGACGCGCCGGGCATGAACGCGGCCGTGCGCGCCGTGGTGCGCACGGCGCTGAACCAGGGGGTCGATGTCTACGCGATCTATGAGGGCTACCAGGGCATGGTGGATGGCGGCGACAATATCCGCAAAATGACCTGGGATGCCGTGGGCGGCATTCTACAACAGGGTGGGACGTCGATTGGCTCGGCACGCTGTCAGGAGTTTCGCTCCCGGGAGGGACGGCGCCGGGCAGCGAAAAACCTGGTCGGACGGGATATCGACAGCCTGGTCGTCATCGGCGGCGATGGTAGCCTGACCGGAGCCAATATCTTTCGCAGCGAGTGGTCCGAATTGCTGGTGGAGCTGGTCGAAGCGGGCGAGATCGAGCCTGCCCAGGCCAAAGCTCACCCCAATCTGGCCTTGGTCGGCCTCGTCGGTTCCATCGACAACGATATGTTTGGCACCGACATGACCATTGGGGCCGACACCGCGCTGCATCGCATTACCGAGGCCGTGGATGCCATCGGCAGCACGGCGGCCAGTCACCAGCGGACCTTTGTCATCGAGGTGATGGGCCGTCACTGTGGTTACCTGGCGCTGATGAGTGCCTTGGCGACCGGCGCCAACTGGGTTCTGATCCCTGAGAATCCACCCATCGCGGACGATTGGGCCGAGGAAATGTGTGATGCGTTGCGAGCCGGTCGTGATATCGGCCGCCGCCACAGTGTGGTTATCGTTGCCGAGGGCGCTCAGGACCGCCAGGGCAATCCCATCACCAGTCAGCAGGTCAAAGAGGTGCTGGAGGACCGGTTGGGGGAAGACGTCCGTGTCACCATCTTGGGCCACGTGCAACGGGGCGGGTCGCCGAGTGTCTTTGATCGCTATATGAGTACGCTGCTCGGCTATGCAGCGGTAGAAGAGATCCTGTCTTCGCCGCCCGACAGCGAGCCCAAGCTAATCGGCTTGCGCCAGCATGACATCATCCACTCCCCGCTTATGGAATGTGTGAACCGGACGCAACAGGTGGCCGAGGTCATTGCTGCCCAGGACTATGAGACGGCCATGGCCATGCGTGGGGGTAGCTTTTCCGAATCGTACCGCATTCTGCAGACACTGCTTAGAGCCCATCCCCACGCACCGGAGCCGGGACAGAAGCGACTGCGCATTGCGCTACTGCATAGCGGTGGGCCCTCGCCGGGGATGAATACCGCTGTTCGTGTGGCTGTCCGGCTGGGCATTGACGCAGGACACACCATGCTGGCGGTGCAGAACGGCTTCCCGGGTCTGGCTCAGGGGGAGATGCAGGAGATGGACTGGATGAGCGTCAGCGCGTGGGTGTCGCGGGGTGGCGCTGATTTGGGCACCAACCGCCACATCCCCGATGGTCCCGATCTGTACGCCATCGCTCGTCAGTTGGAACGGAACCAGATCGGTGCGTTGTTCATCATTGGTGGATGGTCGGGTTACCAGGCCGCCCACCGTCTCTACAGCCGGCGCAGCGATTTCCCAACGTTCAATATTCCCATCATCTGTTTGCCGGCTTCGATCGACAACAACCTGCCGGGTTCCCAGTTGAGTATTGGGGCCGATACGGCACTGAACTGCATCGTGGACGCGGTGGACCGGATCAAACAGTCAGCGGTGGCTGCCCGGCGCTGCTTTGTGGTCGAGGTGATGGGCGGTGATTGTGGCTACTTGGCGCTGATCGCCGGGCTAGCCACCGGCGCCGAGCGCGTGTACTTGCCGGAGGAGGGCGTCTCGCTGGCCGACCTGCAGACCGACGTCGCCGATCTGGTCGAAGGCTTTGAGCTTGGCAAACGGCTGGGCCTGATGATCCGCAGCGAGCACAGCGATCCCTTTTACTCCACCGATTTCATGTGTGCGCTCTTTGAAAAGGAGGGCGGCGATCTGTTCGATGTGCGCCAGGCCATTCTCGGACACATGCAACAGGGCGGCAATCCCTCACCCTTTGACCGGATTCAGGCTACGCGTCTGGCGGCCAAGTGCATCGAGTTCCTGAGTCAAGAGGCAGACAAGGCAAATCCCTCGGCGGTGGCCATAGGCTTGCAGGGCGGACAGATCAACTTTGTCGATCTCCAAGACCTACCGCGCTTGGTGGAACCCGGAGTCCGGCGGCCCAAGAACCAATGGTGGCTGGGTCTGCGTACCATTGCCACCATCATGGCCCAACCGGGCCCTCAAGCCGTGTTGTGAGCTAGGTTGAATGCGGAAGACCGGAGTTGGGGCGGATGCGCTGTCTGAGTACCAGGGCTGTGCTGTACAGGCGCCTTTGGGCAGTGAGTGTTCAGCGAATTGTGGGCCAGCATATCGCTGCCGCATGAAAGGCAATCGATAGAGCAGTGACCGAGTCAAAACCAATAGCCGGCGCCTCGGCCGGCAGGAGTTTCCCTCTGGGCGCCACTGTCTATGCCAGCGGCGTCAACTTCAGTGTTTACTCCAAGAGTAGCACCGGGATGGAACTATTGTTGTTCGATGCCGTCGACGATCCAAAACCCGCCCGGGTGCTCGAGCTCGACCCGAAGCACAACCGGACCTTTCATTACTGGCACATCTTTGTACCAAATCTGCAGCCCGGCCAACTCTATGGTTTGAGAGCCCACGGCCCCTTCCAGCCCAGCCAAGGGCACCGTTTTGATCCGGACAAGGTCTTGCTCGATCCCTATGGCCGGGCGGTGGCAATTCCGCCGAACTACAGCCGCGAGGAGGCCACGCTGCCTGGAGGCAATGCCGCCAGTGCCATGAAGAGTGTGATCGTCGATCCGGGCACCTATGACTGGGACGGTGATGTTCCTCTCAAGCGACCATTTGCCCGGACCGTGATCTACGAAATGCACGTGGGTGGCTTTACTCAGCATCCCAGTTCCGGGGTCGCTCCCGAGAAGCGGGGCACTTATTCCGGACTGGTGGAAAAGATCCCCTATCTGCAGGATCTGGGCATTACGGCTGTCGAACTGCTGCCCATCTACCAGTTCGATGACCAGCAAGCCCCCGCGGACTTGACCAACTACTGGGGTTACAACCCTGTGTCGTTTTTCGCTCCCCATAGTGGGTACAGCGTGGGCCGGGATCCTCTGGGCGTCCTTGACGAATTCCGAGATATGGTCAAAGCGTTGCACCGTGCCGGCATTGAGGTCATCTTGGATGTGGTCTACAATCACACCGGCGAAGGGGACCACACCGGTCCGACGTTGTGCTTCAAGGGACTGGAGAACCGGGTTTATTACTTCCTGGACAAAGATCAGGCCCGGTACGCCAACTATAGCGGCACCGGCAATACGCTGAACGCCAACCGCGCCCCGGTCCGCCGCTTGATCCTTGATAGTCTTCGCTATTGGGTTGAGGAGATGCATGTCGATGGCTTCCGGTTCGATCTGGCGTCGATCATGGCCCGGGACGACACCGGCCGGCCATTGGGCAATCCACCGGTCCTGTGGGAGATCGAGACCGATCCGGTGTTGGCCGGGACCAAGCTGATTGCCGAGGCATGGGATGCAGCCGGGCTGTACCAGGTGGGCACCTTTGTCGGGGATCGCTGGAAAGAGTGGAACGGACAATTCCGCGACGACACGCGGCGCTTTCTTCGAGGTGACCCCGATACCGTGTCCAAGATGGCCTCGCGCTTCCTGGCCAGTCCAGATCTGTTTGGGCATGAGGAGCGCGAACCGGAACAGAGCATCAATTTTGTGACTTGTCACGATGGGTTTACGCTGAATGACCTGGTAACGTACAATAGGAAGCACAACGAGGCCAATCATGAAGGGAACCGTGATGGCCACGATCACAACTACAGCTGGAATTGCGGCGTTGAAGGCCCCACAACCGACCTAGCGATCGAGCAGCTTCGCAACCGCCAGGTCAAGAATTGTCTGGCTATCACCCTGCTCTCTCTGGGTGTGCCGATGCTGCTGATGGGGGACGAGGTGCGGCGCACTCAGCGCGGCAACAACAATGCCTACTGCCAGGACAACGAGATTAGCTGGTTCGATTGGTCGCTTCTCGAAGCGCATGCCGACATCCATCGTTTCGTTAAGAAATTGGTCCACTTTCGCCTGAGTCTGGACATCTTTCGCGGAGGCCATGGGCTGAGTCTTACACAGTTCTTGCGCCAAGCGCAGCTGCAATGGCACGGCGTCGAGCTGCGTAACCCTGATTGGAGTTACAACTCGCATACGTTGGCCTTCACTGTGCAAGACCGCACCGGGTTCTTTCATCTCATCCTGAATGCCTATTGGGAACCTCTAGAGTTCGAGATCCCATCACCGCCGGAGCATTCGCCCAACGGCTGGCGACGTGTGATCGACACCTCTTTGGATGCACCTGATGACTTTTGCCAACGGACA
>JASFOV010000355.1:0-5439 GCA_050116355.1 Anaerolineae bacterium | reverse complement strand
GCTAACTTTTTCTACCCGTCTTTGGCCATGGGGGTGAGCGGTGGGGTCTTGGCACTGGCCAATGTCGCCCCGGCCGCATCGGTGGCCCTCTTTGACCTATTCACCGCCGGCGAGATCGAGAAAGGCAAGGAATTGCACCTGCGGATGCTGCCCGTCAACCTGGCCATCACCAGCCGGTTCGGCATCAGCGGCCTCAAGGCGGCGCTGGACATGGTGGGATACTATGGCGGACCGCCGCGCCTGCCCCTCTTGCCCTTGGGCGAGGCACGGCGGCAAGAGCTGCGGCAGATCCTGCAACAGGGCGGGTTGCTGGTGGATTAGAACACCACATCCGCTTTGAGCAGCGCGCGAGCCAGGGCCTGAACCCCAAGGGCGATATCAGCGACGTCCGTCCACTCTTTGGGCGTGTGGCTTTTGCCTCCGCGGCTGGGCACAAAGATCATGCCGACGGGGGCGATGGTTGCTATCTGGGTGGCATCGTGGCCAGCCCCACTGGGCAGGACGAGGGCGCCGGGTGCCGTCTCGCGGCAGGCTTGCGTGGCAATCTCGATCAGCCGGGGATCGGCCTGGACCGGAGCAGCGTCGGTCAGCAGACTGACCGAGATGGCGATGCCACGCGCCTGGGCAATCTCGCGTGCCCGGTGCTGCAACTCCTGTCCTATGCCATCGATCGTCTCCGGCTCAATACTGCGCATTTCCACGATCAGCTCCACCCGGCCGGGCACGACGTTGGCCATGTTGGGAACTACCCTAAGATAGCCCACGGTGCCCACGGCGTTCTCCTCGGCGCGGATGATGCTTTCGGCATCGATGACGAACCGGGCGGCGGCCACGAGGGCGTCCTTACGCAGGGACATCGGGGTGGTGCCGGCGTGGTTGGCCTCACCCTCGACCACCACAGAGAGACGACGGATACCGACGATGCCTGTCACCGCAGCCAGCGATATCGCCCGTTGGTGCAGGACAGGTCCCTGCTCGATGTGCATCTCCAAGTACGCAGCGATGTCGCCGGGTAGCCGGGCCTCGGCTGCAATGTCGGCCGGCCGGCCACCCAGGTCGAGCAGCGCCTCGGCCAGTGTGACGCCCCGGCCATCGGTCTGAGCCAGCATCTCTGCCGTCAGGTTGCCAGACATGCCGCGGCTACCGACCGTGGAAACGCCAAAATCGGTCGGCTCCTCCGCCAGAAAATCCACGATCTCCAGCGGATGGCGCAGTGAGATCGACAACTCGTCGAGGCAGCGAACAATCTCCAGCCCCGCCAGCACGCCGATGACACCGTCAAAACGCCCGCCGCCGGCGACGGTGTCGGTGTGGGAGCCGATCAGGATGGGGGGCAGGTCCTCTTGGCCGGGGCGGCGCCCGATCAAGTTGCCCGCAGCATCCAATTCAATCGCCAAACCGCTGGCTGCCATTTGCTCGCGTAGCCACTGGCGTCCCTGCTTGAAGAATGCGGTGAAAGGGCGCCGGGTGAAGGGGTGCTCCGGATCGGTAAAGGTAGCCATCGTCTCGATATCCGCTGCCAAGCGATCGATGGCCGGTATCTGCGAAATAAGGTCCTGGTGCGTCACGATCTTGCTCCTTTGGAGATGCGCTGCATCTCACCAGCTGGACCGGGGATGAATTGGCCCGTACCAGGGCTGACGAGCACCTCGGCGCCGTCAAAGATGACCTGCCCACGGAGGATCGTGCGAGTCACACGGCCCCGCAGCCGCCAACCGTGGTAGGGGCTCCACCCTGCTGACGAGTGCAGGCTGGCTTCGTCTAGCCTCCATTCGGCGGCGGGATCGAGGATGGTCAGATCGGCATCGGCACCCACGCGGATCTGACCCTTGCGTGGCGCCAGCCCAAAGATCTTGGCCGGTTTTTCGGCCAACAACCGCACAAAATCGTGGATGGTGATCCGTCCCTGAGCCACGCCCTCACTGTAGATGAGCGGGACCAACGTTTCGACCCCCGGCACACCCGCGGCATTGTCAAAGATATTGGCCCGATTCTTGTACCGGGGCAACCACGGGGCATGATCGGAAGTAATCTGATCGATGATCCCGTTAGCACACAGCGCCCATAGCTTGGCCTGCTCGGTGGCAGGTCGCAGTGGGGGATTGATCTTGCCCTTGGCCCCGAGCCGGTCCATGTCCTCTTCGGCCAAGGTCAAATAGTGTGGGCAGGTCTCGGCCGTGCCCCGCCCTCCCTGGCGGCGGTACCATTCGACCAGCTCGAAGGAGCGGGCCAGGCTGGCGTGATAAATGTGCACGTGTGCTCCCGTGCTGAGGGCGAATTCCAACGCCTGTAGCACCGCGCTCGTTTCGACAACGGCGGGGCGGCTGCGGCAATGGGCGCGCGGATCGGCCCCCATGTCCCGGTACTGTTGAGCAAAGCCCGTGACCAACTCATCGTTCTCGCAGTGCAAGCCGATGGGCAGCCCTGCCTGGCGGACCAGGGCAAAGGTCTGCAAGAGCTCGTAATCCGGGATGCGTGGGAATCGATCGGGATCGGTCTCGTAGAGAGATACCTTAAAGCCGCATGCGCCCGCGTTGGCCATGGGCCTGATCTGATCCAACCCGCCGGTTTTTTTGACTGTAGCCAACAGCGCCACATCAACGAGGCTCTCCGCTTCAAGAAGTTCCACCTTGTCTGCGAACCGCTCGAGCGAGACCACCGGCCGGCCTTGATCGTAGGGCATCTCGATGATGGTCGTGACACCACCCGTCGCTGCCGAGCGCGTGGCATCTGTGAAGCCTTCGTTGGGGGTGCTATGACAATGGACGTGGGCGTCGATGACGCCAGGCAGAACGTACTGTCCCCTGACATCGATGGCCCGATGGTGCGGCGGGAGCCAGCTTCCGTCAAAGATGCCAACAATGCGCCCACCGCGGATGCCGACCACGCCTTCTTGGACCACGTCTGCGGGCAAGACGATGTCTCCATGAACGATCAGATCTAGTGCTTCCAAACCACCCTCCTGGGTTCTCGTAGAGTGTAGCCGGACAGAGTCTCCGCCTGGGAGCGGGCTGCCAATAGGTGAAAGCAGGCCACTAGCTGGCCTACGTACGCTATCACGATCCCGGTCGATTGTCAAGACGTGCCGCACAGCGGGAGTCGAGTGGACAAGCATCCAACGGCGTTCTCTTCGGCGAAAGGGTGGGGAAACGTATCGCGAACCTCACCGCAGACGTGTACGTACCGACGGCCTCAAGATCCATAGGTCGGAACTGGTCTTTGCCGGAAGCCGATTCTTCGAGTAGAATGCTAGATGCCGGCAGCGACAATCATTCATGGGACGAAAGTTCGCCCAGTCCGGGGCAGTTTGGCGGGCGGCATCGGAGAGGGGAAAGATCATGAGAGCCATCTGTATCATCGGCAGCCCTCGGGAGAGCGGGAGCACAGCCTTGCTGGTGGACCGGATCATTGACGGGATGCAGGCCGCCGGCGTGCACGTCCGGCGGGTTTGCTTGGGCCGGCTCAATATCCACTACTGCCAGGGCTGCCGGGAGTGCGAAACCACGCGCCGATGCATCCAACGCGACGACATGGATCAACTGCTCTCTGGTATCCTAGAATCCGAGATCGTCCTATTGGCGTCGCCGTCGTATTGGGGGGACGTCACCGGGCAGATGAAAGTCTTCATCGACAGGTCGTTGCCCCTGTGCAATGCTGCGACCGGTGCGACGCCCGTGCCCAAGGGCAAGGTGGGCATCGCCGTGGCGCTACGGGCGGGGCGATCCAAAGCGGAAAACCAGCACATAGTCGACACCTTCGCGCACTACTTTGGCCATCTGGGCATCGAGATGGCAGCCAGCCTGACCGTGGAAGGTATTGCTAGTCGGTTGGACCTGAAACGCCGCAATGCGGAACTGGCCAAAGCCTATGCTTTAGGGCGGAACGTCGGGCAGAAGGTTCAGAACACCTAATTTTAATTATTAACGTAATCTTAACTTGACAAAGCCCTTGCGGTATAGTATCCTTATATCTACAAGTATGCAAATGCCCGCCGGATCCATCTGGCGGGCATCCATTTAGGCAGATCAGGATTCTGGGACCACCCACATCAGGCAGATCGACGGGTCTGGGGGCAAGAGCGGTCTTGGAGACGCGCACCTGGAAGGAATACCTAACGATGAAACGGAGGTTCTATGTACGGCACGATTTCGAGGCTCAAGGTCAAACCGGATGGCTGGGAGGCGCTGCAGCGCTCGGCCCAGAATGGACCCCAGCCGCAGGGGGCAAGGGCCACGATGGTGTTTCAGATGGACGCCGATCCCACCGAGATCTTTGCGGTGATGATCGCCGAAAGTGAAGAGACCTACCGGGCCCTGTCCGAGAGTCCGGAGATGCACGAGGCCTACCTGGAACGGCTGCAGTGGCTGGAGTCCGAACCAGAGTGGCACGATGGCCAGGTGATTGTATTCCGGCAACATGCTGCACCCGAGGGTGCCCAGCTCTACGGCAGCATTGCCCAGGTACAGGCAAAGCCCGGCGCCATGGAAGCGCTGCTGGACCGGGGAGGGGGGGACAACAGACCGGAAGGGTCCGTAGCCCTGTGCGCCTTACAGATGGACGCCGATCCGAACCAGGTCTTTATGGTGGCCATCTCGGAGAGCGAGGCGGCCTACCGGGCCTATTCCGAGAGTGAAGCGTCACGCCAACGCTACGCGCAGATGACCAAGTGGCTGGCGGACGAACCCAAGTGGCACGACGGCCGGGTCCTGGAATATCAGGTCTACACTGAATAGATGATGGCTGATGTAACCCCTACCGAAAAAACGGACAAGGCCCCGGCACCCTATCTAGTCTTGGATGAAGGCGATTATCGGGTCCTCGGTGAGGCGGATTTTGGCGCGCCGGGTCTGGAAGCGATCGAAGTGCTAGGCCCCTTGGTCGACATCCAGGCTTCTGGCCCGCTGATCACCATCCACGATTCCACCGTTGACCCTCACTTGGGCATCGGCCACCACCGGCATCGGCACAACGAGCGCCTTTTCTACATCATGGCCGGGGAGCTGGACCACGACGACGCACTCAACGACATCCAAGGTCACATGGGGCCAGGCGACGTGGGGCTGTTCACCGAGGGACAACGGGGCATGGTTCACTCGGAGTGGAACAACGGTGATGTGCCGGCGCGCGCCTACATCCTGGTGTACAGCACCGATCCGATCCCCGAGGACACGATCTTCACGGTGCTTCCGGACCAAGATGCCCCGCGCTATGAGGAGGGCGACGGCGTTCGCACCAAAGAACTCGTCGGCTCGAAATCGAGCCTTCGGGTTCACGGCGATCTCCGGCTGTTCACCGACAGCAAGCTAGAAGATGGCCGTTCTCTGACCTTGAGGCTCGAAGATGGAGAGGGCGGTCTGTTGTCGATCCGGGAGGGGCAGGTCCAACTGGATGAGCAGCTAGTGGATGCGGGAGCCACGATCCTGGCGCCGCCGGCCGGGG
>JASFOV010000354.1:0-5444 GCA_050116355.1 Anaerolineae bacterium | reverse complement strand
CGGCGGTAGGCTAGCCGCCGAGCACCTTCTGACGACAGGGCACCGGAGCATTGGATTCCTATCCGGACCGCCGGCCTCGCACAGCGGCCAGAGCCGGGCCAAGGGCTACCGCGACGCCCTGAAGGCCGCCGGCGTACAACCTCGAGTCGATTGGACGCGGCCCTGTGCGCCAGCAGTGGAGGGCGGCCAAACGACAGCACGACAGCTACTCACCGCCCATCCTGAACTGACCGCCCTCTTTTGCTACAACGATTTGGTGGCCGTGGGCGCGCTGCAGGCGTGCGCAGATCTGGGCCTGGATGTACCGCGCGATCTGGCCGTCATCGGTTACGACGATATTCCACTGGCGGGGCTGGTGACGCCGCCGCTTACGACTTGTCGCGTCGCCCGCCATGATTTGGGAGGGCAAGCGGTCCAGCTCCTGCTGGATCACATCGACGGCTGCCAGGCCGGTTGCGGTCAGGTAGTCTTGCATCCGGAGCTGATCGTACGCGCCAGCGCGCCAGAACAGATCGAGGAGGGAGACCGATGACTCTGCAGTGGCACCTACCAACCGAACGCTTCTTTGACCCGGACCCGTCGCAGCGGCGCGTGGCCCGGGAGCTGTACGACACGGTGGCCCAGCTACCCCTGGTATGCCCCCACGGACATGTCGCGCCCCAGCTCTTTGCCGACGAGGACGCCACGTTTGGCAGTCCTACTGAACTGCTGATCATTCCCGATCACTATCTATTTCGAATGCTCTACTCACAGGGCGTGCCCATGGAGCGCTTGGGGGTGCCCCGCGTCGACGGCGGACCGGTGGAAGAGGACCACCGCCGGATATGGCAGACCTTTGCCGATCACTTCTACCTGTTCCGCGGCACACCGAGCGGCATTTGGTTGACCCAGGAACTGCACGATGTGTTTGGCATTGAACAGAAACTGTCCAGCGCCACGGCGCAGGCTATCTATGACCAGATCGAAGCCCAACTAGCAACGGCAGCCTTCCGGCCGCGCGCCCTGTTCGAACGATTCAACATCGAGGTCCTGACCACAACCGACACGGCGACGGATCCATTGGACCACCACCAAGCCATCCGCAATTCGGGTTGGAAGGGCGATATCCGACCCACGTTCCGGCCTGACGCGCTGTTCAACCTGTTAATACCGGGGTGGAGGGACAACATCGACGCCCTCACAGAGATCAGCGGCATCTCTGTCACTTCGTATCCAACGTTCATCCAAGCCATCGAGAACCGGCGAGCCTTCTTCCAGGATATGGGCGCAACGGCTACAGATCACGCCGCTGAGAGCGCCTACACCGCCGAGCTAAACCCGGCCGAGGCCGAGGCCATCTTTCAGCGGGCCCTGGGGGGCCAGATCACAGCGACCGATGCCCGCCGGTTCATGGCACACATGATCATGGAGAGCGCGCGCATGAGCATCGACGACGGCCTGGTGATGCAGTTCCACGTCGGCGCCATCCGCAACCACAACTTGCCGGTGTTTGAGCGCTTTGGCCCAGACAAAGGCGCCGACATCCCGGAGCGCAGCGAGTTCACCCATAACCTGCGCCCGCTCCTGAACAAATACGGCAACGATCCGCGCCTGACCCTGATCCTGTTCAACCTGGACGAGACAAGCTATGCCCGCGAACTCGCCCCGTTGGCCGGTCACTATCCGGCCCTCCGGATCGGACCGCCTTGGTGGTTCCACGACAGCCTGAATGGGATGCGCCGCTACTTTGAGCACATCGTCGAGACGGCGGGGCTGTACAACACGGCGGGCTTTAACGATGATACGCGCGCCTATCCGTCGATTCCCGCCCGGCACGACGTTTGGCGTCGCGCAGTCTGCAACTGGCTGGCCGGCCTGGTCGTGCGTGGGGTTATCGACATGGAAGATGCCAGCGAGATGGCGCTGGACGCAGCGTACCGTTTGGCCAAACGCGCCTACAAACTGGACACATGAAACGATCGAACAGCAAGGAGGCAACCCTGTGAACCAACAATTCCCCGAGGGCCTGAGGATCTACCCGCTCTCCGAAGTGGAAGCGGACGGCACGACCTACTACCTGGCCCGGGGCGACCGAGGGAAAGTGCTGTGTATCGCCGGCGACACGACCGGGTTTGAAGGCGAGGACGTAGACCAGGTACGCATCTGTCCCCTGACGCCGGCCAATGCTGCCGCCCTGCGGGACCGCCTGCCCTGGCTGCGGCCCCAACCGCTGGGCTTGAAAAAGTCAGCCGGCTGTGGGGACCGGCTGGGACTAGCGACGCCCGGTCACCTGCGGGCCGTGCGGCGGGCAGGTACCATGGCACCTATTGTGGCCCAGCAGTCGATGCGAGAAAATGCGCGAACCGGCCGAACCCCCCAGGATGTGATCGACGATGCGATGTGGGGGGTCTTTCAGGAAGGGTGGCAGGAACCGTGGGGGGCAGATGCCGATCACCTGAAAACACCGGCTGACGTAGACCTCTGTGTTGCGGCCGGCTATTCGTTCTACACGGTGGATCCCGGCGATCATGTGGATAACGAGGCCCACACCGCGCCACTGGCCATCCTTACAGACAAAGTCCACGCCCTGCCCTGGGCCGATCTGCGCGACTCGCCCACCGGACTGCACGAACGATACCTGGGCCAGCGCTTCGAGGTGGAGGATCTGAACCTCGAGTTCGATGAGGAGTCGCTGGCACGGGCGGCCGCCAAGTACGGCCGGGCGATCGCCCATACGGCCAAGATGTACCGGCACCTGGCCGCCGCTATGGGCAACCGCACTTTTGAGTTTGAGATCTCGGTGGATGAAACCGAAACACCCACCTCGCCGCTTGAACACTACTTTGTTGCCAGTGAATTGAGGCGGCTGGGCGTACAGTGGGTCAGCCTCGCTCCACGCTACATCGGCCGTTTCGAGAAGGGGGTGGACTATATTGGCGACCTGGATGCCTTTGACGCTGAACTGGCCAAGCACGCTGCCATCGCCCGCGTTTTGGGGCCGTACAAGCTCAGCATCCACTCCGGCTCGGACAAGTTCAGTGTGTATCCGATCTTTGCCGGCCAAGCCGGCGACCTGGTCCATCTGAAAACAGCCGGTACCAGCTACCTGGAAGCCCTACGGGCCATCGCTCAAGTGGATCCCGGATTCTTTCGAGAAATCCTAAGCCTGGCCCTAGATCGATACGACGCGGACCGAGCCACGTATCACGTTTCGGCCGAGAAAGCCAATGTGGCCACGCCCGCCGAGCTGGCCGATGACCAGTTGGCCAGCGTGTTGGACCAGTTCGACGGGCGCGAGGTGCTGCACGTGACGTTTGGCTCGGTGCTGGACCAGTACGGTGCACGACTGATAGAAACCCTGGATGCCAACGAAGAAGCGTATTATGCGGCCCTGGTCGCCCATTTTGACAAGCACTTTGCCCCGTTCCAATAAGAGCGCGGCAAGCTGCAGGCGCTGAGTAATCGAATAGAGAGCTGCATCTGACAAAGAACGAACCATTCGATTGAGAGGTAAACATGGACACAACCTATCTGGACAATCTTTTTGGAATGCAAGGCCAGGTGGCCGTCGTCACCGGAGGCGGCGGTGTGCTGTGCGGCGCCATGGCCCGCGCTCTGGGGCGCCTGGGCGCCAAGGTTGCGGTGTTGGACCTATTTCCCGAGGCAGCACAGGCGGTCGTCGACGACATCAAAGCAGAAGATGGGGAAGGACTGGCCGTTACCTGCAACGTGCTGGAAAAGTCTTCCATCGAGGCGGCTGCCCAAGAGGTACTGGCAGCCTATGGCCGGGTCGACATTCTCATCAACGGCGCCGGCGGCAACAAAAAAGAGGCTACGACGACCGAGGACCTAAGCTTTTTCGATCTGCCGGCGGATGCCATCCAGTGGGTCTTCAATCTGAACTTTGTGGGGACGTTGCTGCCCAGCCAGGTGTTTGGCCAGCAGATGGCCAGTCAAGGCGAGGGCATCATCCTTAACGTATCCTCGATGAACGCCTTCCGCCCGTTGACCCGCATTCCCGCCTACTCGGCAGCCAAGTCGGCCGTTAGCAACTTCACCCAATGGCTGGCGGTGCACATGGCCCAGGAGTACTCGCCCAATATCCGCGTCAATGCCATCGCACCCGGCTTTTTCCTGACGGAACAGAACCGCTTTCTGCTGACGGAAGCCGACAGCGGTGAGCTGACGCCCCGCGGCCGGACCATCATCGACCATACACCCATGGATCGCTTCGGCGATCCTGAGGATCTCATCGGCACCACGCTGTGGCTGCTGGCGCCGGGCTCATCCTTTGTCACCGGCGTTGTCGTCCCCGTAGATGGCGGGTTCAGCGCCTTCAGCGGGGTGTAGATGGGTCTCACTCAACAACCTGGCCACTGCAACCTAGCCATTGAATCACGTTCACTAGGAGGAAATCATGACCAACTATCCTGAAGCAGCCCGTCCCTTGGCCGAACTGGAGCCACACCACGACTTTTTCGTCGGGATCGACTCGGACGGCTGTGCCTTTGACACCATGGAGATCAAGCACAAGGAGTGCTTTACCCCCAACATCATCAAACACTGGAAGTTGCAGGCGGTCTCCAAGTACGCCCGCGAGGCCTCGGAGTTTGTGAACCTCTACTCCAAGTGGCGGGGGATCAATCGCTGGCCGGCCCTGATGATGGTTTTTGACCTGCTGCGCGAACGCCCGGAGGTGCAGGCCCGCAAGGTGGTGCCACCTGAGACACCGATCCTGCGCGCGTTCATCGCCGACGACGTGTTCCCCAAGAGCAACGACGGGTTGCAGGCCTTTATGGCCGAGCATTCGGAACCGGACCTGGACACAGCCTGGGCGTGGACGACGGGCGTCAACGAGACGGTGGCCGACATGGTCCATGGCGTCCCCCCCTTCCCCTGGGTGCGGGAGAGCCTTCAGTTTCTGGCCGACAAGGCGGACATGATCGTAGTGTCGGCCACGCCGCTGGAAGCGCTGGTCCGGGAGTGGGAGGAACACGACCTGGCCCAGTACGTGCGGGTCATCGCCGGCCAGGAAATGGGCAAGAAGGCCCTGCACCTCAAGCTGGCGACCGAGGGCAAGTACGCACCGGACCACGTGTTGATGATCGGGGACGCACCCGGCGATAGGCGTGCGGCCAAGGCCAACGATGCCCTCTTCTACCCCATCAACCCCGGCCACGAGGAAGCATCGTGGCAACGCTTCTACGAGGAGAGCGTCCACAAGTTCCTGGCCGAAGAGTATGCCGGCGCATACGAGACCGAACTGATCGCCGAATTCGAGGCGTTGCTGCCCGATCTGCCGCCATGGAAATTGTGAGGAGAAGCAAGATGGGCCAGTCAGAAATCAAGCCCGTAGGCCAAGAACGAACAGATGGCCTCCTGAGCGAGCGCGAGGTGCAGGCCGTGGTCTTTGAGGCCTTGGAGCAGGCCGACCTGGCCAACAAGCGGGTCCTGATCCTCATTCC
>JASFOV010000353.1:0-5448 GCA_050116355.1 Anaerolineae bacterium | reverse complement strand
GTCGGTCTTTGACCGGGTCGCGGTGGTCATTGCCGAGTCGGCACGGGCGGCCCGCCGGGCGCGGGATCTGATCCGGGTGGAGTACGAGGACCTGCCGGTGCTGACCGATCCTCGCCAGGCCATGGCTGCCGGGGCCCCTACCCTCCATGAGCGCTGGCCGGACAATATCCAATCCCATCAACGTATCCGGAAGGGCGATGTTGACGCTGTGTTCGCGCGCGATGATGTAGTCATTGTTGAGACGGACTATTTCACGCCCCACCAAGAACATGCCTATCTACAGCCTGAGGCCGGTATTGGCTTCATCGATGAGCAGGGCCGTGTAGCCGTGCACTCGGCGGGGCAGTGGAATCACGATGACCAGCATCAGATTGCGCACATGCTTGATTTGCCTTTGGACCAGGTTCGCGTGATCTATGCCCCCGCCGGCGGAGCCTTCGGGGGCCGCGAAGACTTGTCCGTCCAGCACCTTCTCGCATTGGCCGCCTTTTGCCTGGACAAGCGCGGGATCCGCCGCCCGGTCAAGATTGTATGGGATCGCCATGAGTCGTTTCGCGGCCACCACAAGCGCCATCCGTACTATATGCACTTCCGCACAGCGGCGAGCCGGGATGGCCAACTGCTGGCTGCCGAGGCTACGTTGATTGCAGACATTGGGGCGTACAGTTCCTCGAGCACGGCCGTGCTGAACAACGCCGTCAGCATCGCCACTGGCGTCTATGAGGTCCCCAATGTTAAGGTGGATGGATACAATGTGTTTACCAACAATTTGGTCTGTGGCGCATTCCGCGGCTTTGGGGCGTTGCAGGCCACCTTTGGCGCCGAGTCGCAGATGTCGCGGTTGGCGGCCAATCTGGAGATGGATCCCATCGTCTTCCGCTTAAAGAACGCGCTGGGCGAGGGATCGGAACTGGCCACGCAGAGCATCATCCCGCCCGCGGTCTCGATTCGCGAGACGCTGATGCATGCCGCCGAGGCGGCTGGCTGGACCGACCGGGGCAAACCGGAACCGGAACAGGCCGGGTCTGGCCGGATCTTGGGCGGGATTGGCGTGGCTGCCGGGTACAAGAATGTGTGCTACAGCTTTGGCTTCCCGGACAAAGCCACGGCTCGTTGCGAACTGTACGGCCAGGACACCATCGAACAGGCGGTCGTCAAGATCGGCATCTCGGAGGTGGGGCAGGGCACCTTGGGTGCCATGGCCCAGGTGGCGGCCGAGACCCTCGGCGTCCCGTACGATCGGATATCGATGGTCAATGAAGACACGTCCGAGGTTCCCGAGGCGGGTAGCTGCAGCGCTTCGCGCTTGTCCTTTATGGCCGGCAATGCCATCAAGATGACGTGCGAAGCAGCGCTGGAAGCGTGGGCAGCCGGCCAGCGGCCGGTACGCGTTGAGCGCACCTTCCGGCCACGGCCCACGAGCATGTTCGATCCCGAGACCGGTGTGTGCGATCCACACGTCACCTATGGCTACGGCACGCAGATCGCAGAAGTCACGGTTGACACCGAGACCGGCGAGGTGCACCTCAAACGGGTGTGGGCCGCGCATGATGTCGGGCAGGCCATCAATCCCATTCACGTCGAGGGCCAGATCCAGGGAGCCTTGGCTCAGGCCCAGGGTTGGGCTTTGCTGGAAGACTTTATCATGGAGGACGGGGCGCTCAAGACCAAGAGCTACGCTGACTACTTGATCCCAACGGTCTATGACATGCCCGATGAGATCCAGCCGTTGGTGCTCGAGATCGCGGATCCGCAAGGGCCCTATGGCGTGCGGGGCCTGGGCGAGATGCCCATGCTGCTGCTCGCGCCGGCCATCCTCGATGCCATCCACGATGCCACCGGGCTGTGGTTCGACAAGTTGCCGGTCAAGGCGGAGGATATTCTGCTGGCTCTGAAGGAACAAGAACGGACCAAGGAGGCACAGTGACCACGACGGCCAAAGTTACTTGGGTAGAGGACAGGCGTTTTGTCGGGCAGTCTTCGTCTGGGCATGCGGTTGTGGTGGATGGCAGCTCAGACAAGCTGGCCCCTTCGCCCATGGAGCTGCTGCTGATCGGCATGGCCGGCTGCACAGCGCACGATGTGGTGAGCATCTTGGAGAAGAAGCGCCAGGCGATCACCGGTGTCGAGGTCAGCGCCAAAGCCGAGCGCGCTGACCAGGTCCCGCGGGTGTACACCGAGATCGCTGTGGAGTATGTCATCCGCGGGCGGGGCATCAAGCCCAAGGCGGTGGCGGACGCCATCCGGCTGTCCGAAGAGAAGTACTGTTCGGCCTCGATCATGTTGGGCCAGACGGCGCGGATCACCACCTCCTACCGCATCGAAGAAGAGGGCGCTGAAGGGGACGGCGCAGCCTAGGATGGACGATGCTCTCTCGAGTGAGCGCATCCTGGCTGGCCTGGAGACGCGGTTTCTGGGCCGGCATCTGCTTTATCTGCCCGAGACCCCCTCCACCAACGACCGCCTACGAAGCCTGGCGCAAGAGGGTGCACCCGAGGGTTCAGTTGTCATAACCGATTACCAGTCGGCGGGCCGCGGGCGGCTGGGACGGCGCTGGGAGGCGCCACCGGGGGAGTGCCTGTTGCTGTCGCTGCTGTTCCGCCCTCAGCTGGCTGCGCAGCAGGTCCAGCGCTTGACGATGATCTGTGGGCTGGCGGCTGTGGACGCCATCGCGACTGAGACCGGACTGGATGCCGCGCTCAAGTGGCCCAACGACATCGTGGCCCGCGGGGGCAAGCTGGGGGGCATTCTCACCGAGGTTTCGCACCAGGCAGACCGTCTCGACTATGTTATCGCCGGGGTCGGGCTGAACGTGAACCTGGATCCTGCTGCTCTGCCCGGCCGGCTACTCGCACCGGCCACCAGCCTGGCCCACCTTGTGGGGCGGCGGGTGGATCGTTTGTCGCTGCTGTGGGCGTTCTTGCGTTCGCTCGAAGCCCGCTACCTGGCCCTGCAGGCCGGCGTCTCACCGCACCAGGAGTGGGCAGAGCGCTTGGACACACTGGGCCAATCCGTCACGGTCGTGACAGGTGATCGGCTCATAGAGGGGCTGGCCGAGGGGGTCGGTGCCGACGGGGCGCTGCTGGTGCGCCAGGCCAACGGCCAGTTGCAGACGGTGGTGGCCGGCGATGTGACACTGCGGGGCGGGGCACGTCCGCTGCCATGACTTTGTGGTTGTTGTACGGCTGCTTGACAAATCTCTGATTTCGGGTTATCCTATCGGTAGCAGCTCAAGGAGGAAAGGCTATGTTTGAATCGTTTGACATTCGCCACTGGTTGGTCATCGCCGTCTTGATCCTCATCAATGTCGTGATCTTTGGCTGCATGATCCTGGTTCTAACGGGCAAGGTTGTCATCGGATGATAGCTGTGATCTGAACGGAGCGCTCTTTCGCGTTTCCTGGGGACGATTGCCTTCGTCTCCTACCTCGTGTCTGTTGCTGTGGGCGCGGGTAGGCAGGCGAGCAATGGAGGGCTTGGCCCTCCTTTTTTTATTGTTTGGGCGCATCTTTGTCGCTCACAGGGGGCCAGTCGCACCAAGCCCGTAACTTGGAAAAGCCGGGCACATCTGCTATAATACGCGCCGCTGCCGGTGCGGGGATGGGGCTCTTGGCTCAGAATCGCGCGCAGCGGCTGGTCATGCCCGGTTTGGGTTATGACGCGAGTCACGCGGCGCACGCATATTGGGAAAGGACCGATACGGTACTCGATGAGAAAAGGACAATTGGCTGATCTGGCGCGGCAGGAGGCCAGCGGAGCGCTCAAGCTGCTTCCTTGGCTGTTGGGCTGCGTGGTAGTGATGCTCATCCTGTGGCAGACCGGCTTGGCTGGTGCATCAGGCCTGTTTCAATCGCCGCCGGCCCCCACCTCTCCGCTGCCGACGGCAACCGCGCCGCCGCCGACAGCCACACAGTCACCTACCCAAATACCGCAGACAACCAACACACCGGCGCCGACGGTCGAGACTGGGACGCCGACCGAACTGCCGACCTCGTCGGTAGAGTCGACCGGTTTGCCAACGTCCACGGTGACGATCACTCCGACGGTGACCGCGACGTTCACCCCGACCCAGACAGCGGAACCGACGGCAACACCTTCACCCTCTGCCACACCGGATACGGATGAGGCATCGCTGGAGGACGAAGGGGATCTCGCCTTTGACTGGGCCGAGCTATTCGACGCCCTGGCCCTAGGCGCAACCTATCTGTGGCTGTGCTGCGGCGTCCTGCTGTTTTTGGGCATTCCCGTGTTCTTTGCAGTGCTGTGGGTCACCTACAAACGCCGGCACGAGGGGGCGGACCAAGCCGAGGAGTGATACTAGATCTCTTGGAGAGCGGACAGCGCGGGTGCTTCGAAGGACGGGAGCCCCGCGCTCTTTGATCGGGCGAGATAGGGTGGCATGAGTCGTCGCAGACAGTTTTGGATAGTGGTCAGTACCACGGGACTGGCCTTTGTCTTGCGCCTGATCAACCTCGATGGCCAAAGCCTATGGCGGGATGAGGTTGATGCCATTCGCTTTGCCTTCGCGCCTGTGGGCGATCTGGCGCGGATGATGTTTGAGCCTGGCCAGAACGGTCCGTGGTACTATCTCTTTCTCCGGCCCTGGCTCACGTGGGCCGGCGACAGCGAGTTCTCGCTGCGGTTCTTCTCGTTGTTCTTTGGCGTGCTGGCCGTGCCCCTGATCTACATCGTAGGCCGCCGTCTCTTTCCACAGCGGCCGGTCGTGGCGCCCATCGCCGCGCTGCTGGCTGCCACTTCACCCTATTTGGTGTGGTATGGCCAGGAAGGCAAGATGTATGCCCTGGTCGTCTTTTTGGTGCTTCTCTCGATGGAGCGCTATCTGGCTGCGCTTGAGCGCGGTGGGGCCGGTCGCTGGGTGGTGTATGTAGCCAGCACCAGCGCCGCCTTCTACACACACCTGATCGCCGCCTTCATCGTTCCTGTTCAGGCGCTGGTCTTCTTTCTGGGCGAGCATCCCCTGCGCATCAGACGGTGGCGGCCGTGGCTGGTGAGCATGTTGCTTCTGACGGCACCGTATCTCCCTCTGCTCGTGTGGCAGCTCCCACTCCTCGTCCAGCCAGGGGAGACCGGGTTCTCTTTTGTCCCTTTGCACCAGATGGCGTTCACCTTGTTTCAATCGTACAGCCGGGGCGTGGTCTACGGTGCGGCCTGGTGGGCCCTGGTGCCCTTTGCCGGTCTGCTGTTGGCTGCAGGGCTGCTATGGCGGGGACGCAGCCGCGACCGGTTTGCCCTCGGCCTCTTGCTAACCTGGATCCTACTCCCCGTCCTGGGCCTGTTCCTGGTTTCGCTGCGCCGTCCGCTCTTCACCGCACGGTACTTGATCTTTACCGTACCGGCGTACTGCCTGCTGCTGGCTGGTGGTCTGGCAGCCATCGGCCGCCGGTCGCGGCTGGTGGCCATCGGGCTGTTTATGGTGATCTTGGGCCTC
>JASFOV010000352.1:0-5448 GCA_050116355.1 Anaerolineae bacterium | reverse complement strand
CGTCTTCTACCCACCTCATGTGCAGGCCAAACAGATGGTCGAGGCCAGTGAGATCGGCCAACCGCAGATGATCCGTCTGCACGTCGGAACGGGCAAGAGCGAGACCGAGTGGAAGGTACCGCTCAGCTCCTGGCTCTGGCGCATCAACGAGGCCAAGTGCGGTGGCGGCCCACTGATCTTTGACCATGGCTACCACCTCTTTTCCCTAGCCTACTACCTGATGGGCAAGGTCGAGCGGGTTTATGCTTGGATGGACACGACCCCGGTCGGTCGTGGGATCCCACGACGGGTCGCCGAGGTAGATGCGCCGGCGACCGTCATGTTTCAGTTCAAGTCGCCGCGACGCTACGGCGTGCTCGATTTCACCCACACACCGGATATGGTCATGGACAGCATCTACTATGCCGACGATGACCGGGTGGAAGTCATCGGCGACCGGGGCATTCTGTTCATCAACCGCTGCACGGCACGAACGGTCGACTTGCCACCATTGATGATGTTTCGCGACGGTGTGACGACCGAAATTCCTGTCGATCGAGTTGAGTGGCACCATAGTTTCATCGACTGCACCCGCCATCTGATCGACGCACTGCACCATGGGCGGCAACCGGTGCTCGACGGGCCCAGCGCCAAGACCGTGCTCCAGTTGTCACTGGCGGCCCACATCTCAGCGCGCCAAGGCCGCGAGGTGCGCCCTGATGACGTTCAGTAGCTGCATCGCACCCAGGGGGTGCTTCACCTACTCATGAAACGTGACGGAAAATCGGCGCCAACCATAGGCTACTTTGGTGCCTTTGTATCGCTGGGCATGGCCAGCGCCGCCTTGGGTCCTACGCTACCAGCACTCGCTGAGAACACACAAACCCAGCTAAGTGAAGTCAGCTACTTGTTCACCGCCCATGCCTTGGGCTACCTACTGGGGTCGTTCCAGGGTGGTCGGCTCTATGATCGCCTGCCAGGCCACATCATTGTCATTTCGGCGTTGTTCCTCATGTCGGCCATGCTCGCCCTCACCCCGGTGATTTCCACCATCTGGCTGCTGGCTGCGGTCATGTTGGTCATGGGCATAGCCGGCGGAGCCATCGATGTCGGTGGCAATACCCTGCTGGTATGGGTTCACACCCGGCAAGTTGGCCCCTATATGAACGGCCTGCATTTCTTTTTCGGGGTAGGATCCTTTGTCTCACCATTGATCATCGCCCTAGTGGATCTGGCAACGGCCAACCTGCTGGGGGCGTACTGGATCCTGGCCCTGCTCATGGTCCCCGCGGCCGTTTGGCTGCTGTGGCTGCCCAGTCCTGCTCCCTTGCCCGACACGCAGCCACAGCAGGAAGCTGGCGCTGATGCGAAGGCGACGTCCCATTTCCTACAGAAAGACAGCGTCACAATCTCGTTGATCGCATTGCTGCTGTTCCTGTACGTGGGTGCCGAGGCCTCCTTTGGCGGATGGATCTTTACCTATGCAGTCGAATCGGATCTGGCGTATAGCGCCAGTGCGGCCTATCTGACGTCAGCCTATTGGGGGGCGTTGACGGTAGGCCGTCTACTGGCTATTCCCATCGCCTTCCGTGTCCGCCCCCGATGGATCTTGTTCGGCGACTTGGCTGGCTGCATCGCCAGCTTGGCCCTAATTCTGCTGTGGCCCGGTTCATTGGCCGCGCTCTGGATTGGCTCCCTAGGTGTGGGCCTCTTCATGGCTTCCATTTTTCCCACTGCCGTCTCGCTGGCCGAGCGCCGCCTGCGGATCACAGGCCGGGTGACCGGCTGGTTCTTGGTGGGTAGCAGCTTGGGCGCCATGTTCCTACCCTGGCTCATCGGTCAACTCTTTGAGGCCAGTGGTCCCTGGATCACCATGGCTTCTGTGCTGGTCGCCATCGTCTCTGCTCTGGGCGTCGTGGTCCTGTTGACGACGGGTGCCGGCCCGGTGGACACGACCCCCGAAGCTGTTGTATAATGGCAGTCATTGGCGAGAAGAAGGACCAAGCTTGGGAGATACGATGATTGCCTGGATAAACGTAGCCGTGTTGGTCATCTCATCACTGCTTGTCCTGTACTTCTACGTCAAGAGCGCCGGACCGGCTGCGTTGGAAGCAAGGATCGGGCCCCAGGCGTACAAAAAGTGCACGCGCTACCGTTTCCTAGCTGGGGGATTTATGGGGCTAGCCTCTGTCAAT
This sequence comes from Anaerolineae bacterium, assembly GCA_050116355.1. Classification (GTDB taxonomy): domain Bacteria; phylum Chloroflexota; class Anaerolineae; order JAAYZQ01; family JAAYZQ01; genus JASFOV01. The sequence continues at coordinate 3,274 of JASFOV010000352.1, read as the reverse complement.
TACGTCGTCTACTTTTTCTATCCCCTGCCCATTCCCCTGCCTCGCACGTTCCCCTGGAGTTGGTGGATCTCGGCAGCGATCGCAGTCAGCATCGCCATCCCGTCAGGCTATCTCTTTTACCGGGGAATGAAGGATGCAGGCGAGGAAACCATGTTTGTCAAGAAGGATCACCAGCTCTACGGCGGCATTTACGAACAGATGCGCCACCCACAAGCGGTCGGCGAGGTGCCCTTCTGGTGGGTCATGGCCTTAGCGCTCCATTCTCCATTTCTGGTCCTATACTCGTTTATCTGGCTGCCAGTCTTTGCCATGATGTGCCTGGCCGAGGAACGCGATCTGGTGCTCCGTTACGGCTCAGCCTACAGACGATACCAGGAACGGGTTGGCTTCTTTCGACCGAAACGCTCTCACTGATAGAAACAGGAGAGAGGCTCTTTCCGTTCCGCCCACACGACTTATCAAGCAAATTGAGTAGAGGAGGAAGTCTCGAATGAAGAACCGAAAGTTGTTGATGATTCCTGGTCCCATCGAGTTCACCCCAGAGGTGATGCGGGCCATGGGCATGCCCACCACCAGCCACATCGCGCCCAATTTCCTCAAAGTATTCGACCAGGCGTTGAAACGTCTGCGCCAGGTGTTTATGGCCCCCAATGGCCAGCCCTTCATCATTGCCGGCTCTGGAACGCTGGCCATGGATATGGCCGCGTCCAACCTGGTCGAACCAGGTGACAAAGCGCTGGTAGTGAACACGGGCTACTTCAGCGATCGCTACGCCGCTATTCTGGAGGGATGCGGCGCAGTTGTGAGTCAGGTACAGGCACCAGCTCCGGGCGACGCCCCGACTCTGGAAGAAGTGGAGGCCGCGCTCCAGGCGGATTCCTTCAAACTGATGACCATCACCCACGTCGATACCTCCACCGCCGTTGGCACCAACGTGAAGGGCTTGGCCGCGCTGGGGAAACAGTACGGCGCGCTGGTCATTGTTGACGGTGTGTGTTCTGTGGCCGGGGAGGAGATGCGCCAGGAGGAGTGGGGCATAGATCTGGCACTGACAGCTTCACAGAAGGCCATCGGTGTGCCGCCAGGACTGGCACTGGTGATGGCAGGCCCGCGGGCCATGGACACCTTTCACAACCGCAAGCAGCCGGTGTCCAATTACTATGCCGACTGGACGCGGTGGCTACCCATCATGGAGAGCGTCGAAGCCAGAACACCGCTCTACTTTGGCACGCCGCCGGTCAACCACATCTGGGCCCTCAATGTGAGCCTTGGCCAGATCCTAGAGGAGGGTATGGACGCCCGCTTTGCTCGCCACCGCCGGTTGAGTCGCGCATTCCGGGCGGGGATGTCCGCCTTGGGCCTAGATCAAGTACCGGTTCGCTCTGAACTGACGGCTACCACCCTGACGGCCCCCTACTACCCGGACGGGATCGATGCCACCGTGCTCAAGCGCATCAATGAAGCCGGCGTGATCCTGGCCGGCGGCCTGTACCCAAACATCAAGACCCGCTATTTCCGCGTGGGACACATGGGCGCCGTCTCTCCTTCGGACATCTTGACCACGATCGGCGCCATCGAGCAGGGATTGGCCCAAGCGGGATACGAGTTCGAGCTGGGCGTTGGACTCGCTGCAGCCCAGCGGGCGCTCCTATAGGGCTGCATTCCCTCGATACCCAGAACCCATCTCGAGGGGAGATGGCACTGGTCATAAACCTGGAACTGGAGAGAAGCAGGGAATGTACAACCCAGTAACACCGGCCCTGGTTGCCGATCTACAGCAAATAGTCGGCGACGGGAACGTTCTGACCGGCCCAGAAAGATTGGAGCCCTACAGTCACGACGAGACAGTCGGCCTGCGGGCTGATCCCGAAGTAGTGGTCAAAGCCTCCACCGCCTCGCAGGTTTCGCAACTCCTGAAGCTGGCGCAGCGTGCCCGCGTCCCGGTGACGCCGCGCGGCGCGGGCTATGGCCTCAGTGGCGGCGCGGTAGCCGTCGAGGGTGGGATTGTCCTCTCCCTGGAGAAGATGAACCGCATCCTCGAGATCGACCACGAGAACTTGATGGTCACCGTTGAGCCAGGCGTCATCACCGGCGATATCCACCGTGCCGTCGAAGCGGAGGGCTTGTTTTACCCACCCGACCCAGCCAGCCTTGACTCCTGTTCTATTGGTGGCAACATCGCCGAAGGCGCCGGCGGACCCCGAGCGGTCAAGTATGGCAGCACCAAGGACTATGTCGTGGGATTGGAGGCCGTTCTGCCCTCTGGGCAGATTGTGACCATGGGCGGCAAACTGGTCAAGAACGTGACGGGGTACAGTCTGCTCCAGTTGCTGATCGGTTCGGAGGGCACACTGGCCGTAGTGACCAAGATCATCCTACGGCTCCTGCCCCTACCCCGGGTACAGGTCGACCTGCTGGTGCCCTTTGACGACTTTCAGGCCGCCGCCAACACCGTGTCTGATATCATCGCCCATCGCATCTTGCCCACCACCATCGAATTCATGGAGCAGGACAGCATTCAGGCGGTGGAGCGCTTGATGGAGAAGGAAGTGCCCTACAACGACGCGGCTGCCCACCTACTCATTCAACTCGATGGCAATCTGCAGGAAGCAGTAGACGCAGACATGGAAGTCGTCGGCGACCTCTGCCTGGAACATGGTGCGCGCGATGTCCTAGTCGCCCAGGACCGGCCCACGCGTGACAGGCTGTGGGAAGCACGGCGGATGATCATCGATGCCCTCAATCACGCAAGCCCGGTCAACCACATGGAGGATGTCGTCGTTCCCCGCGCCCAGATCCACAACCTGCTGGGTGGCATCAAAGAGATCGCAGCGCGGCACGGCGTGCGTATTATCAACTTTGGCCACGCCGGCGATGGCAATGTGCACATCAACGTTCTCAAGGACGATCTACCTAGCGACACATGGTCCACCCTCGTCCCTCAAGTCACCGAGGAGATCTACCAATTGGCCCTGTCGCTGGGGGGCACGATCACGGGCGAGCATGGCATTGGAGCAACGCGTCGCCGGTACCTGCAGCTGGCCGTAGACGAGGCCCAGATCCAAATCATGCGCAGCATCCGGGCGGCGTTTGATCCCAGCGGCATCCTGAATCCGGGCAAGATCTTTCCCTAGGCGTCTCTGAATCGCACCAGACGCCTATCAAGAGACGCAGAGCATGCCAGCGGGTCCGCGGGCAAGAACGGCGGGCCCCCTGTCTCTCCCCGGCAGTAGGACTATGGAGCAGAACTACTGGAGGCCCAGGGCGAGCCCGT
>JASFOV010000351.1:0-5450 GCA_050116355.1 Anaerolineae bacterium | reverse complement strand
TGTGTAGCAAGATAGTGCCAGAGAAGAAACAAGATCCGGTAGCTGAGCCCCAGGTCTCTCCGATCCTGGATGGGCTGCTGCAGAAGAAGGCCTGACCGGCCGCAATGCCGCCAACCGCTGGCGCCCCCCTTTTCCCACGCCTCCGGCGCGAGTGTTTCTTTATTAGTCCATCTTCTGGGTGACTCCAAGATTCCTGTATAGAGTTTGATGTTCGACTCTTCCTGTGGTACACTATCCGGCGTAGGGAGCGACCAGCACTCAACCAAAACGAACAGACAAGGAGACACAATGCCCGGCAAAAACCCATTCCTGTCCCTGGACCGACATATTGTTGGCGATGGCTACACTAGCACCGAGCCCATGGACAATCTATTGATCCTGTGCGATGAGTTCGGTTCGCGGTTTGGCGGCACACAAGGAGAGCGCCAAGCAGCCGAGTTCTTCCAGACCAAGATGGAGACCTATGGTCTACGCAATGTCCACCTGGAACCGGTCGAGTACATCGGCTGGATCCGGGGTGAGGCCACCCTGGAGATCCTCAGCCCGGTGAAGAAGGTAATACCCTGCATCAGCCTACCCCATTCCCCCCCCGCGCATCTCCACGGCACCCTCATCGACATGGGCGACGGAGCCCCCGAAGACTTTGACCGGCGAGCAGCCGAGGTCAAGGGCAAGATCGTGCTAACCACCAGCCATGTTGCCCCCAAAGAATCCAAGAGACGCATCCACCGCAGAGAGAAGTACGGCTGCAGCCTGTTGGCTGGAGCCACTGGCTTTGTGTTCGTCAATCACTATCCCGGCTACGGACCAGCGACGGGCGGCATTGGGCACGGCGGCCAAGAAGGCCCCATCCCGGGGTTCTCCATCGGCTACGAGGACGGGGCCTACATCCAGCGGCTTGCCAAACGGCACGGAGAGGTCGAGATCCGCATGACCTCAACCGACCAGTGCCGGCCCATGATCTCTTGGAACATTGTCGGGGACTTGCCAGGCGCACAAGAGCCGGACGAGATCGTCATGATGGGCAGCCACTACGATGGTCACGACATCTCCCAAGGAGCCGGTGACCCGGCCTCGGGCGCCGTCTCGGTGCTGGAAGCCGCCCGCTTGCTGGCGCAGTACGCTCCAGACCTGCCATGCACGGTCCGCTTTGTATTGTGGGGCATTGAAGAGCTTGGCCTGCTGGGCTCGAAAGCGTATGTTGCGGCCCACCAAAGCGAATTGGATCCAATCCGCTTCTATCTGAATATGGACAGCGCCGGGGTCAAGTCCAATGACCGGGACATCGTCCTCAACGAATGGCAGGCTCTACAGCCACTTTTTGAACGATGGCGCGAGGAAATGGCACTGTCGTTTGCTGTCGACCAAAAAACCACAGCCCACTCGGACCACTTTCCATTCTTCATGGCCGGCGTGCCCACCGGCAGCATGCAATCGGCGGTGCAGTCGCTGGAAGGTCGGGGCTACGGTCACACCCACTACGATACCGTAGACAAGATAGAGCTGGAGGACCTGCGCGAGGCCGCGACTCTTGCCGCCCGCCTGGCCGTACGCATCGCCAGTGAGGCGGATTGGCCAGCGGCGCGCCGCGATGGGGACGCCGTCCAGACGTTGCTTGATACGGCCGAGTACCGCGAGGAACAGGCGCTCCAGGCGCGGATCGACGCTTTCTACGACTGGCTGGCCCAAGACAGTGCGGGCAAACTAGCCTCTGCAGGCGCAGGAGCGCGCAGATAATGAAGGATCGAGCAACAGATTCCCCTCGGTCGAACCCACCGCTGACCGAGGAGCAGATCATGGCTGCCACTGTGGGTGAGCGGAAGCCTCTGAACAGCTCGATCTACCTGGCCCCCTACGATCCAGCCTGGCCATCGTTGTTTGCCCAACTCAAGCAGGACGTACAGGCTGCACTCGGCGATGACATCCTGCTGCTGGAGCACGTAGGGTCGACGTCCGTTCCAGGACTGTCAGCCAAACCAATCATCGACATGGTAATGGTTGTGGCCGATTCAAGTGACGAACCGGCCTACGTCCCACGCTTGGAGGAACAGGGATTTACCCTGTGGATCCGAGAACCGGATTGGTATGAGCACCGGGTACTGAAAGCGCCGGACATACCGGGGAACCTGCACGTCTTTTCCGAGGGTTGTGAAGAGATCGAACAGATGCTGCTCTTCCGCGACTGGCTACGAAGTCATGCCGACGATAGGCTGCTCTACCAAGAAACCAAGCGCGAACTGGCCGCTCGAACCTGGAAGTACACCCAGAATTATGCGGACGCCAAAGCCAGCGTTGTCCGAGAGATACTAGACCGAGCACGCCACTACCAGCCCTAGAAGCAGCATCTGCACCATAGTCCATTGCACGGCACAGATCCAGGGACTGTGGCAGACGCAGTTCCCGTCGAGGTGCACGGGATCGTTCGAATCACAAAGCAGGGTACATAGATCGCGGAGGTTCATCATGCATGCACCTGGGCAGTCTCTTCCCTATGACTTGCACGGGCACGTGGCAATTGTCACCGGCGCAAATCATGGCATTGGCGCCGCAACGGCAGTAGCGTTAGCAGAGTGCGGCGCGGCGGTGCTTGTGTCGTACTTGCGCACTCGCGATCCAGAGGGCGTGCCCGGACGCTACCGTTCGAACCGTGCCCAAGGGGCGGATGAAGTGCTGGCCACCATTCGCACGCGAGGCGGTCCGGCAGTCGCTATGGAGGCGGATCTCAAGGATCGGAGGGCAGTCGCGCAGCTCTTTGACTGCGCCGAAAGAGAGCTTGGACCTGTCGATATCCTGATCAACAATGCTTCAGGTTGGGTGGCTGATACATTCGCCACTGACGGGCAACACCCATCAGGCGTCGACGTCGTGGGCGTATCCCCAGCGACCCACGACCAGGTATTTTCGGTGGATGCACGCGGCGGAGCGCTCATGATCGCCGAGTTCGCCCGGCGACACATGGCCAGACAGGCCAGCTGGGGACGCATCATTGGCCTGACCTCAGGCGGCCCGCTGGGATTTCCCAGCGAGGTTTCCTATGGTGCTGCAAAGGCAGCCCTGGAGAACTATACGATGTCCGCGGCGTTCGAGCTTGCGCCCTTTGGCATCACAGCGAACATTGTCCATCCACCTGTCACGGACACGGGATGGGTCAGTGATGCGGTACGGGAACACGTAGAGCGGAACGCCCGGCTGATCCATGTCGTCGGGCCGGAAGAGGTGGCTGCCGTGATTGCGTACCTCGCATCGGACCATGCCAGGCTAATAACAGCGAACATCGTGCATTTGCGCTAGGCCAGTCAGCCTCGCCGAATAATTGTCAGTCTCGTACGAAGCTGGTATAATGCTACGAATCCAGCCCAGATCGAGAATCAAAGATGGGGAGGAGATAGTGGACAGCACAGTAGGAGATACCAGAAAATGATCAAATCAATGAGGCGCATCTTTACCATTTACAAGCGATATCGGGGCCGGCTCTTGCTTTCGCAGTTGCTGGTGCTGATATCGGCCATCACGACCATCGCCTTTGCGTCGCTCAACGCCCGGATGGTCAACGAGGGCATTACGGCCGGCAACATCGAGGTACTGCTGAATACGGGCATGAACATGTTCCTGCTGGCCCTGATCTCGGGCGTGTGCCTGGCCGGGGCGGCCTACATCTCCGTCTTTTTCTCGCAGGGCTCGGGCTACATGGTCCGCACCCTCCTCTACCGCAAGATCCAGTCCTTCTCCTTCGCTAACTTTGACCGCTTCCCGACCAGCGCCCTCATGGTGCGGCTCAACGCCGACGTGATCAACATCCAGAACGCGATGTTGTACACCACGATGCTGGCCCTGTACGCACCATTCATGCTGCTGGTCACGTTCGTGCTGACCGTCATGAGGACGCCTGAGCTGCTGTGGATCCTGATGCTGATGACGGTCGTGTTGCTGGGCGCGCTGGTTATCCTGGTCTCGCAGATCTTTAGGGCCTATGACGAACGCCAGCAGCGCCTGGATGATCTCAACGATACGTTGCAGGAGAACTTGGCTGGGGTGCGGGTGGTAAAAGCCTTTGTGCGCGAGGACTATGAGGTCGAGCGGTTTGAAAGGCGGGCCGATGCTCTACGCCAGCCGGCCTATGCCGCCGCATTCCGGACCGCCTTCCTCACCCCTGCGATGACGGGCATTGCCCAACTAGCCATCGCTCTGGCACTGGCCGTGGGTGGGCGGCAAGTCTTGGAAGGCACCGGCCTGGACGTCGGCGAGCTGGTCGCCTTCAGCCAGTACCTGGCCCTCACCGTTGCCCCCCTGGCCATCATGGCCGTGGTGTTGCCTTTCCTAATGCGCGGCGACGCGTCGGCTGAACGGATCCTCAAGGTCTACGATGACGAGGCCATCGTGCAGGACCAGGAGGGTGTCCAAGCGCTGGAACCCGACAAGGTCCAGGGACGCATTGCCTTTGAGAACGTCTCCTTTGCCTTCCGGCGCCCCGACGGCAAGCTGGACCCGCCCGCCCTGAAGAACATCAACCTGACCATCGAGCCGGGGCAGCAAGTGGGCTTCCTAGGGGCGACAGGCGCCGGCAAGAGCGCGCTCGTCAACCTCATCCCGCGCTTCTACGACGTGACGGAGGGCCGGATCACGCTCGACGGCGTGGACGTTCGCGACATCCCCCAGGACAATTTACGCCAGATTGTGGGCATCGCGCTCCAGGAAGCGGTGCTCTTCCAGGGGGACGTGCGCTTCAACCTCAAATTCGCCAGACCAGAGGCCACCGACGATGTCATGATCGATGCGGCTAGAGCCGCCGACTCGTACGGCTTTGTCACGAATCTTCCCGAGAGGTGGGAGGCGCCGGTGTCACAGCGCGGCTACAACTTTTCCGGAGGCCAGCGGCAACGGCTGTCGATCAACCGCGTCCTGACCCCAAAACCGCGGGTGCTTATCCTAGATGATAGTACCAGCGCCCTGGATGCCTCCACAGAGGGGCGGGTACAGGCGGCTATCCCGGGCTTCACCCAGAACGTCACCACGCTATATGTCGCCCAGCGCATCAGCGCCGTCATCGATCTGGACAAGATCTACCTGCTGCAGAACGGCGAGATCGTGGCTGAGGGCAACCACGAGGAACTGCTTCAGAGCAACCCTATCTACCAGGAGATCTATGAGTCGCAGCTGGGCAAAGGAGTGACGGCCGGATTGGACTTGGAGGTGGCGTGATGACAGCAACGACAGCGACTGCGAAATCCAAGACACAAGCTGAGGTACGACCGGAGAAAGCCATCCGCAAACCAGACGACACTGGCCAGATCGTGCGCCGGCTCCTGGGCTATATGACCGGCGGCGAAGCCCGATCCAGGTTCGTCCTGGCCATGCTGCTACGGCTCCTGGCCTTGATGGGCCTGTCGGTGTTGCCGGGGTTGACCGGGCAGGCGATCAATGTCATTAGTGTGCCAGATGGTTCCACGGCT
>JASFOV010000350.1:0-5462 GCA_050116355.1 Anaerolineae bacterium | reverse complement strand
GATGTGCTGCGTGACCAGTTAGCCGAAAAGCCGCTATCTGGACCGGATCTGGAGTCTGCCCGGCGGGCAACCGAGATCATTGCCCGACTGCACAACCAGGTGGGCAGGACGCCGGTGGCTGATGTGGTGAAGGCATTCCTGGATGACACGGACTACCGGGCGGCGCTGATCCAGGCCGGGCAGGCACGTGGGGCGCGCAACGCGTCCAAGCTGCTGGCGGATGCGCACGACAGCGGCATTGTCGGCGTAGGCGAATTCCTAGAGACTGCTGCCAGCCTGCGGGACAGCGGTGCGCGAGAAGGAGAGGCGCGAGCCACGACCGAGGGCGCGGTGCAGATCATGACTGTCCACGCGGCCAAAGGATTGGAGTTCCCGGTGGTCATTGTTGGTGATATTAGCCGGGGGGGAGGGGGTGGCCGCGGGTTGCTGATCGATCCCGAATTGGGACTGTTGCTGCCGGTGAAGGACGAGCAAGGCCAATTGTCCGCTGTGTACCGATTGGGCAAGATACGAGCCGATGACCAGGAGGAGGCCGAGTCGGACCGGCTCCTGTACGTGGCCGCCACCCGGGCACGCGAAAAGCTGATCCTCAGCGGCTGCATCGGTGTGAAGAAGGGTGGCTCGATCGGGAAGTTGGGGGGCTGGCTGGGGAAACTGGCCGGAGATGAGGGCCTGAGGCTGGAGGGCAGGATGCTGGCATACGATCCGGAGGGTGATGGCGCCCATTCGATCCAGCTGGAGGCGGACTCGACGCCGGTGGCCTGCACGATCTACGAACCGGGGAGCGTCTGGGATCATCGACTTGGCCAAGACAAGCCAGCATCTGAGACGGCGGTGAGGGTACCACCCCCGCTGCTGGCACCAGTGCAGCCGGCGTGGGACGAGGTGGACGAGGGCGTTGTGGAACAGGATCGCATCCCCGTGCAGCGGGTGTGGCGCGTGGTCCCGGCGGTCGACCGGCCGCGCGCGCCGGCATGGGTCATCGGTTCGCTGGTACACGAAGCGCTGGCTGCGTGGCGCTTCCCAGGCGATCCGGGCCTTGACTTTGGGCGCTGGGGGGAGGCGCGCGCACGGGGATATGGGATCACGGATCCCCGACAGCGGGATGACGCCGTGCGCCGGACCCGACAGCTCCTGCGCCGCTTCCAGGCGCATGCGCTGTACCGGGAGATGGACGGTGCTGATCTGCGGCTGCACGAGGTGCCGTACAGCTGTATGGTGAATGGCCGGGTGGAGAGCGGGATCATCGACGCGCTGATCCAGCAACAAGATGGGTGGGCCATCATCGAGTTCAAGACAGACCGGGTGAAGAATCGCTCCGAGTTGGAGAGGCTGCTAGCGGAGAATGGCTACTTGGCCCAAGCGCAGCGCTATCTCACCGCTGCCAGGAAGCTGTTGGGCCAGCAGCCCCGGTTCGTGCTGTGCATGCTGAACTATGGTGGGCAGGTGTATCTGCACCGGCTGGACAACGGTCCGGAGGGATGAGGCCGTACGACCTGTATGCGGTTGGCGATCTTGGCTCGCGCACCCTCAGGAGAAAACAGAGTCCAAAAGGATTCTCTATCAGTCGCCAAGTGGATCGAGCATGGCCTCCAGGTATTGCACCTCCTGTCCGGGAACAAGCGGCTCCAGATCGGTGCGCTGTGGTTGGTGTACGTTGCGAAGCGCCGGCACAGGATCGTTGGGGTATTTCCGCTTGTTGGCGGCGAGCCGGCCCAACTCCTCCAGGAGGGGTGGGTAGGGTACAGGGTTCTTGTCACCGTGCTCGCCGGCGATGGTGGAGATGAGCACCTGGGTCCGATCGGGCGAGACCATCTTGGCCAAGTACTTGTCCCGGCCCCCGCTGTGGAACGGCGTGCCATTGTGGCTACCATGGTGGGCCACCTTGAGCAGATCCAGCGGTTGAAGCAGAAGTTGTTCAACCTGCGGGTGGTGAAACATTACGTCCCACGTGCTGTTGCGACGCCCCTCGCGGACGCCCTTGCCCTGCCACTCGGCGTCGGCTGTGAATAGGAGCCGACGGCCACGCCACTCCAGCAGCAATACCACACTGAGATTGTTCTTCAGACGATCGTCCTTCTGGGAGAAGGCCAGCCCCGAGTAGAGAAGGTGGCTGCGCAGCTGCCGAAAATCCCTGTCGCTGATATTATCGGGTCGCTTTCTGTGACTGTCCGCAGCAAGGGATGGCGTACCGAGCGAGTCTGAGCCGGCCTGGTAGGCGTCGGTGCGCAGCATATAAGGGTCGAGGAGGGAGTGGCTATCGAAACTGCCCTGGCCCAGGTAGTATTTGTCGATGTCCCATTCAGGCGAGAGCACCCGCAAGCAGGTGGCTTGCTCCTGGAACCCCCGAAAGCAGGTAGTGCTCTGTTCGTACTCGATCTGGTGTTGTGCTCGTTCGGCGGCGGTCAGGCGATCGGCCAGGTCGCGAGCTACATAGAGGGGATACTGGGGATGGATGCCACTGGCCTGGGCCAAGCCCTGGCGAAGGGCCTTTAGCGCGCCCGGATTCCAGATGCTCCTATGGAGCAGCGACCGGGCGCCCGGGGCCAACTGGAGCCCACGACGGTCCAGGAGGGCAGAGGCCGCGTCGTGAGCCAGGTCTTGAAAGGCGCGCATCTTTTTCGCTTGGGGGTGGTCGGGCTTGATAAACAGGCTGAGCCAAATGCGGTCGATCTTGACACCATCGAACCAGTCTGGATCAAAGCCCTTGATGTGGTCGGCGTGTGGATGCGTGGCGACCAATAGATCTAGCTGCGGCTTGCCCTCCTGATCGCGGGGCAGCATCGAAATGATGTCATCGACCGCAGGTTTCAGTGTGTCGGCTGAGGCCGAGGTGCCGCAATCGACCAACATGTGAAAATGACGTTGGCCGTCCGGGATGCGGACGAAAATGCAATCGCCAAAGCCGACGCTATACAGACGGACCAGCAGTTTGTCTTCCATCTTGTCCCCCTCAATCCTCGGTCCAGTGGCGCAGGTGCGATGTGGTATGTAACCGCAGGGTGCCATCCTGGGCGCGGCGGGCAACCAGCGGTGGATGGGCGTCGATTTCCTCGGGCCTATCGTGGTCAGCGAGTCCGACAAGACCGCTGTTGATGCGACCGGCTATGTATTGCAGGAACTCCTTGCGGCGCTGCAACCCTTTGGCGCGTTCCCCGCCACAGTACTTGCGACGGCGGCCGGCGCTGACTTCTTGCGCACTGCTGCCCGGCCGGCGGACCCAGTGGAGGAGGTTGCCACGTTCGTCAAAGATCAGGGTGCCGCCACACAGCAGCGACATGGTTTCGCCATTCAACGAGCCAAATTCCGAGCCCTTGAGGGGGACGTCCTCCCGCCAGCCGTACTGCAGCACGATCTCGCGGGGCAGCCGGCCGCCACCCATGACGGTCTTGTCGGTGCGATACAGGTCGAACACAGCGATGTCCTGGCCGGCGGGAATGCACAGCTGGCGCCGGTTCTCGTGCAAAAAGTGATAGGCGTCGGTACGCGAACGGGAGAGGCGGTCGATATCGTAGGCGTAGAAATGGAGCCGTTCCGTCTGCTCTTCCCCTTCCGCACAATCGATGCCCCGCGCTTCAAAGGCATCCTTCATGAGCCGGCGATAGCCATCGTCGTCAGCAGGATCGACGAGCTCGTCAGCCCGGAGCACGGCGCAGGCATAGTCACTGAACTGGACGTCGGCAGGAGGCAAAAAGTCAAGCGGTTGGAACGCGATCCGGCGGAAGCGGTTGACAGCCCACAAGAGGGCCTCCCGGTCTGTTGGCTGCTTGCCAGTATTCTTTTTGGTCTTCATCCGGTACTGGGCGAACATGGCACTCAGGATGTCCCACATCGCGCCGGTCAACACCTCCGACCAGGGGTAAGGACTGTTGCTCGTCGCAACATCGGCCATTGTCTTGTCGTTGATCGCAGTCCGCAGGTGAGGCCGGCCGGTGGCATAATGGCCGAACTCCTCGGCCAACGCGGCGATGATCGTGTCTTTGTTGAGATCGCCTTGAGATAGCTTGGCGACTTCCCAGCGCAGTTCATTGTTGAGCAAGGAGATCATGATCGCGGTCATGTCGGCGACGAACTCGTGAAAGGCGGCGGTCTGCAGCGAACTGACTTCGAAGTAGAGCGGGCGCAGGCCGTCCAGAATGGCGTGGCCTGTTTCGTGGGCGATGATATCATGCGAAAGGCAGGTGTAGACCCGCTTGTCCTCTGGACCGAAGTAGTAGAACTGGAGCGACTTGCTGCTACGGTCGTAGAAGGCATTGGCCAGATAGCCGGCGTGAGGGACGATAATGAGGCGATTGCCCTCAAAGGCCCAGGGAGCAGACCGGCCCAGCACCCAGGTCGCTTCGTACATATTCAGAACGCTCTGGACGATGGCCCACGCGTTGACCTGATGGAACTGCTTTCGGTCGCGGTGCGCCTTGGTGATGGGTACCTTTTTGTCCTTCTCCTCGAAGTAAAAGCGCCGATTCTTGCGGTCCCATTGGGCCGCTTTCTCCAGGTGGTCCCTATCGGCATCATAGTCCACCACCGCGATCCGGGCGCTGGTGGGGCCGGCCATCAACTCCGGCTCGCACTCGACCAGAATCTGGCCGAGGGCCAGCCCCTCGTTGCTTTCGGCCACGTATGGATCCTGGACATAGACATCGACGGGCATGAGCAAGCCCAATTCCCGTTTGTTGTCTTTGGACAAGAAATGCCGGGCTTGATATAGATTGGTAAACTCGGTCAGATTCCACTGCTTGACCATGTTGTTGCCTCCTTACGTTCCGGTGAGCGCGCCAATGGCCGCTTTGATCACCGCTTCCATCGGCGCCCGGTTACCTCACTCCCGCACTGAGAATTCCACCCAAAGCGGCAGGTGGTCGGACATCAACCATGATAGGGAATTCATGGTTAGGTTGCGCGACTGGAGGGTCACTCCGACAAAGTCGAAGTTGCCGCCGCGCACATATTCCAGCGCCAGCCGCCGCCGGCCCGCCTCGTCGCCAAACCAGGCGATCTGGTCGTAGAATCTGGCCTCACTGGCTTCACCAAAGATCGAGCGTCGCACACCGCGCAGGTCGCCGGGGATTCGCAGACCGGTCGAGGTAAAGGCCCGATAGGATTCGCTGTCCTCGTCCGAGATGTTAAAGTCGCCCAGAGCGATCAAGTTGCGGTCCCAGGCATACCGGTCCCGCGACCAGTCCTCCAGCCACTGGGCGATGGCCCGCAGCTCGCGGACGCGCTCAGATTCGGAGTCGCCCCAGATGATGTGCAGCGAGACCAGGGTGAAGGTGGTCCCCAGCGTCCGGAAGCCAACGGCATAGGGCGTGCGGGCGAACTGCCGGGTCAGGGTGTCCGGATCGGAAGCGGCGATCTGCTCTTCGGGGATCACCAGCTCACAGGCTAGACCGGAGAGGGTGACCTTGCGGGTGTCGAACAGGAAGGCCTTGCGTTCCTGATTGCCCAACCGGCCTTTGGTCACA
>JASFOV010000349.1:0-5487 GCA_050116355.1 Anaerolineae bacterium | reverse complement strand
CGACCGTGCCCGCAACTGGGAGGAATTTCGATCCGCCTTGGCCTATTGGGGCGCACCGTCGCATAACTTCATCTATGCCGACGTGGAGGGCAACATCGGCTACCTGCAAGCCGGTCGGGTCCCCATCCGCGCTCAAGGATATGGCCAGGTGCCCGTGCCCGGTTGGACCGGCGAGCACGAATGGCAGGGGTACCTATCCGTGGACCAATTGCCCCAGGCTTACAACCCTGATTCCGGCTGGCTGGCTACGGCCAACCACCTGGTTGTCGATGAGGCCTATCCGCATTTCCTCAGCAGCGACCTGGAGAACCCCTGCCGCGCTCGCCGGGTGGTCGACCTCATCACCGCGGCAGACCGCTTGACGGCCAGCGACTGTCTTCGCTTCCAGCTGGACACCTATAGCACCCAGGCCCGGCGCTTCGTCCAGCATCTGCTCAGCATCGAGCCCGAGAACGAGCGGGAACGCGCTGCCCAGTCCTACTTGCAAGCGTGGGATTATCACCTGGAGCCGGACAGCGTTGCGGCCAGCATCTACCAGGTCGCGCGTCTGCGGGCGCTACACCTCGTCTTTGGCCCGCACCTCGAGGAGCTACTCGACGCCTATTTGGGCTTGGACAATCTGAGCCCTGTTCCCGGCACCAGCTTGTACTATGGCCGCAGCATCGTTCGCCTGCTGGATCTACTGGACGGCACAGGCAACGACGACTGGCTGCTTCAGCCGGCCGGTCCTGCCGGCCATAAGCGCACCCGCGCGGAGATACTGCGCCTCGCATTGCAGGAAGCCTTGGACCTGCTGCAAGGGACCTATGGTCCCCACATGGAGGATTGGTCGTGGGGCACGCTCAATCAGGTTCACTTTGCCCACCAGGTGGGTGAGGTCAAGCCCTTGCACCTACTCTTCAACCGCGGTCCCTATCCCATCGGGGGCGATCAAGACACCCTCTTGCGCGCATCGGGCGAGCCCAAGTTCCCCTTCCCGCCCATAGCCGCCGGTGACGCGGTGCGTTTTGTCGCCGACCTCAGTGACTGGGAGCTGTCCCGCATCGTCATTCCTGGCGGCCAATCGGGCCATCCGGCCAGCCGCCACTATGCCGATCTCATTCCTCTGTGGCGGACAGGGCGATGCCCGCCCATGCCCTTCACACGCTCATCGGTGGAGCGACACGCCCGGGCGCGACTTGGGCTGATCCCAAAATCCTGAAAAATTCCTTAAACAGGCCGTATCCTTTTGCCTGTTTCAAACGGTATATAAGGTGAAATCTTCCGTATCTGCGCATTCCCCCGTTGCAGATACGAGAGGACGGCGCTTGCCCGCTCCCTACCGGTGGGCAAGCGTCTTTGTTGTATGCATGTATCTCTGCATCAACTTTGTTCCAAGATAGGCAACCAAATACTGAACCGGCTTCCCTGCCCCGGTTGGCTGTCGACCGTCAGCCGCCCCCCGTGGGCGACGACCAAATCCCGCGCGATGCTCAAGCCTAGTCCCATGCCCTGCGGGAAACGCCTATCCCGGTTGCTGCGGTAGAACGGCTCAAAGATCCGCTCCTGCTCCGCCGCCGCGATGCCAATGCCGGTGTCGCTGACCACGATGGAAATTCCACTATCTACCACACGGGCTTTCACCGACACAGTACCGTCGGGCGTGTACTTGATCGCATTGCTCAATAGGTTACCCAGCGCTTGGGCCATGCGGTCGGCATCGATGGCCACAGCCGGCAAAGAATCAGGGATCTCGATCTGCCAGTGCAGCCCCTTATCGTGAGCCACCTGTCGCCACGGCGAGGTCGTCTGCTGCAACCATTCAATGAGCGCCACCGGCTCCCGGTTCAGCTCCAGCGGGTCCAACACTTGGCCATGCAGATCCGTCAGGCTGTCCAGCAACGGCGTCAACCGCCGCAGTTGGGCATCCATCCCCTCCAGCAGGTCCTCCCGCAATTCGACATCCTCATCGGCTCCACCCAACAGGGCATGGATGGCCGACTGCAGCGCGCCGATCGGCCGGCCCAGCTCGTGAACCAGATTGGCCAACAACCGCCGGCGCGATTCCTCCAGAACGCGCAGCCGCTCGATCAGCGTATTGAACGCCTCCAGCAACATGCGGATTTCGGTCGGACCCTCCTCGGGTAGCCTCTCCAACTCCTGCCCGCGGACCACGCCATAGATAGCCTGCGTCACCCGTTGTAGCGAGCGATCCAGATTCAGAGCCAGCACCAGAGCCAGGCCCACCGCCAGCACCAATTCCACGGCGAACGCGATCAAGATCAAACGCCGGAGACGGTTGAGCTGCCCCTGGACATCGGCCAGGTACTGCGACACGCGCACCACGCCCAACACTTGCTCATCCGGCCCTTTGACCGGCACCAATACCTGCACAATCTCCCTCTGCACTTGCAGGCCATAGTTCACCTCTACCGCCGGCTCGCCGCCCAGTGCCGCCGCGAGATTAGGCAGGTCCAGCGCCTGGCCCAACTGATCTTGGTATCCCGGTTCGCTGGACGCCAACAGGACCCCTTGTCCATCCAGCAGCATGACGTGCGACTGTGAACGCATACTGAACAGCCGGACGAACTGTTGTGCCTCGCCGCTATCCTGCCAAATGACCGGATAGTCACTAGCCATATCCGCCGTAAACGAGCCATACTGCGCCAGCTCGCCCGAAAGGCTGCTAAGCAGGACTTGCGTCTCCAAGACATAGACGAGGGCCACACCGACTAGGGGGATGATCAACAGCAGGGGTAAGATATGGCTGAGGATGAGCCGACCGCGCAGCGTACGCATCATTCTTGCCTGTCGCGGCTAGTCCGCGGTTCCCGGTTCTTGGGCCACGAGCTTGTAGCCGACACCCCGGATGGTTACAATGCGGCGCGGCGCTTGGGGGTCGGCTTCGATCTTTTCCCGCAGCCAGCGGATGTGCACATAGACAACTTGGGGCTCGCCCATGTACTCCGCCCCCCACACCTGGGCCAGCAGATCATCCACAGACACCACCTGCCCGGCCGACAGGGCCAGCGCGTGGAGCAGGGCAAACTCGCGGGGGGCCAGGCTCAAGCGCTCGCCCGCCACCGTCACCACGTGGGACAAGGGGTCAATAACTAGGTCCCCGACCTCCAGCCGCTCCGCGGTCGCCGGGGCGGCGGTGCCCCGCTCCATGCGCCGCAGCACCGCCTTGATCCGGGCCAGCAGGACGTTGAGGTCAAACGGTTTGGTCACATAGTCGTCCGCCCCCAATTCCAGCCCCAGTGCCTGATCGAGCTCGCGCCGCCTGGCCGTCACAAAGATGATGGGCGTATCCGCCTCCTGGCGAAAGTTGCGCAAGGCGTCTAGGCCATCCATGCCCGGCAGCCCAATATCCAGCAGGATCAGATCGGGCGGATCGCGCCGCGCCAGCCGCAGGGCGCTTTCGCCATCCGCCGCGGTGCTGGCCCGGTATCCCGCTTTCTCCAAATTGAAGGCCAAGCTGCGCCGCATGAGATCGTCATCATCGACCAACAGGATGTGTTTGCTCATAATCGCGACTCACAAAGCTGGAATCAATGGCCATTGTACAACAAAGCACCGATTTTGAAAAGTAACCCCTAGTCTCCACCTAGCCCGCCGGGCCGCGGTCATCCACCAACTCGACCGCCACGACCGGCACCCAGCCCTCCAACTCGCCTCCAGATAGTGACAGGCGCGCCCAGCTCCCCTGCACATCGACCAACTGCACCTCGGCGCCGCTGTGCAGAGAAAGTTCGGTGGCGTATTGCATGCCAGGGCCGCTGGTGACCGCCACCTGCTCGGCCACGATCACCCCCCCGGCGGCCGATTGCTCGGCATACACATAACTGCCCATCGATAGACCCACCAGCAGCAGCGCCCCCACGGCCGCCACCTGGGCGTACCGCAGGCCCCGGTGCCACGCCCCATCCTTTCGGGTGCCAACGAGAAACACCCCCACCAAGACAACAGCCATCCACGCCGCCAGCGCGCCCATTGCCAGCTCATTGAGAGTGAACCACCCCTGCAGCGAATCGCCCAACTGCGCTAGCAGCCCGGATTCCCCTGTTGGTTCGACCTGGTCCCCCACCTGACTGCGGGCCAGGGCCAGATTGGCCGCGATATCCGCATCGCGCGGCGCCAGCTCTTGGGCCCGGCGGTAGTTCAGGATCGCCCGGCCGTATTCCCCCTGCCGGTAGTAGACATTGCCCAGATTGTAGTATAGCGCGCTGTCTGCGTATCCCTGTCCGGCCAACTGCTCATAGAGCTGGGCTGCCTGGCCATACGCTCCCTCTTCGTAGAGTTGGTTGGCCATCCGCATGGTCTCTACCGGGGTGCCCGCCTCGCTGGCCCACAACCGTGCGCCACTCGCGACGAAAAAGCTGGCCATGAGTAGCGTAACTAGGCCGATCAACATAACTCGCTTCATCGAGATCCTCCTACCCCCTGCAAATCCCTCTCCAACGCATCGATTAGCGTGCCGGCTTCTTGTAACAGGCTGTGCGCATGACCATCATCCGCCGCCTCGGGCGCAAAACGCCCCATCTCGCTGCTGGTCAGCAGTACGTCCACCCGCTCAACCAGGTCGGCTTCCATCCCCCGCTCGATCAGCAACGCCGTCAGCGCCTGGTGAGTCAGGCCCACCACCGGCCGGTCCAACTTGTCGGCCAAGTAGCCTCGCAGGATCCGGCCCGCAGCCTCGTATGCATCCTGGTGCTGGTGGCGTGCCTGGGCTAGAGCCTTCTTGGCCTTGCGCCGCGCGCGCGAGTTGCGCGCCAGCCCGGCATTCTCCTGCCAGAATCGCTGCCGGTGGTGCCAAGCGAAATAGCCGGCCGCCCCCACGACTGGCACAACCCACGCTACCCAGTACAACGCCGATTGCGTTACGGGCGGCGTGGCCCGGCCTAGTGCCGCGGGGACTGCCTTTAGATGGCGAATGTCCGTCACTGGCTGCTCCGCAACCTCGGGTTGATTGGCCACAACCGGTGTCGTCAGCAGCGTGCCGTTGTTGCCGGGTGCGATCGAGATCGGGACCGGTTCGGTGCGGATCGTATGGTACTGCTCGTCCGCTGGATCAAAGTAGACGTACTCGACGGCCGGTAGCGTGAACTCCCCTGCCTTGGTCGGAACCAGAAGGCGTTCGTAGACCCGGCTGCCATGCACCTGTCCCTCTCGGACCTCCGTATGAAAGCTGGCCGTGCTCTCAAAGACACGCCAGCCTGGCACCTCCGGCCACACAGGATCGGGGAGGATCGCCAGATTGCCCCGCCCGCCCAGCGTCACGCGCCACATTAGGGGTTCATCCACCGTCCCCTGCGCCGCGTCCACAGTGCTCGTTAGGGAGAATTGGCCCACCGCGCCATCAAAGCCGGTCGGGGCGCCCGGCGGCAGCGGATGGACCTCCAGGCTCACCGGCTGGGTGCGCAGCGTCTGATCAGGACGGAAAAAGCTGCCCGGGATCACCAACCCTGCCGGCTCGATCGTCACTGGCCCGACAACCGAAGGGAAGAT
>JASFOV010000348.1:0-5489 GCA_050116355.1 Anaerolineae bacterium | reverse complement strand
ACAGGTCCCAGCGGACCTTTAGGCTGGACACTGCCACTCCTAGGGCGATGGGCCTTCCAATCGAAATCTCTGCAGCAATACGGCATCTCCTGGCACCGGTTGCCCGACCGCATCGACAGCCGGCAGGCGGACCAACGTCTCCAACCGGTAGAAGCCAATTCGAAGCTCGTACTCGCCGGGCGGCGCATCCTGGGGGATGGTGGTGGCGAACACATCCAATATGATCTCACCGGGCGCCCAGACAGAGGTGGGGTAGGCGCGACGGCAAGGCTCACTGTCATCTTGTCCCCATACCGGACCGCCGGTCGCTGGGTTGTCCGGTCCCAACAACTGGAAGAACACCGTATAGTCCTCCGCCATCGGGCCCAGAGCCTGAAAATACGGGGTGACCTGCACGACATCACCCGCTTGGTAGGTCGAGGCATTGGCATCGTAGCCCAGCAACCGGATCTTGTCCTCCCACGTGGCCTCCGCTACGTTCGAAGGCGAGACCTGTGCCCGCTCACCCGGCGGGATACCATACGCATAAAAGTAGGGTTGGCCATAATGGCGGGGGCCCTCGGCCACGATCTCACCCTGGGGAAAAACAGTGTGCAACAAGTCGAGGGAACTAGGATCGTCGGCCGGTACGATGAGGTATTGCGTCTCGTGCACGGCCTCTTGGGGCGCCACAAAGCAGGCCCGTCCATCGTAGCCCTTGAGGCCGGGGTGGTCCAACGCATTGTAGACAATGCTGGGATGATCCGGCGCGACCGGCGAGATATACACAACGGCGTCCCTCGACAGGGTGCCAGCATATTGTCCCATGGTTGTCGGACCCACTTCAAAGTGGGTGAAGAGGTCCGGGTCCGCCGCCCAGACCAGGAAATAGTCGCGATAGGTCCAGGCTGCACTCAGCACAAAGCCGGCCACGATCAGGGCGCGCACGGCCAGCGACAGGCCCTTGACCCACCGGGTCCCGGCCCGTGTGGCCCAGCGCTGGACAGCCGCCCACGGACCCAGCGCTCCCACCGCGACCAGCAGCATGACGGCCGGAAGGGTGCCGATGGCGCGTTTGGCGATCGGTCCGAACTGCGAGAGAACGGCCGGGATAAGCATCACCCCCAGCCAGCTGAGGAGAAAGAGATACAGCGGCTTTTTGATCCGCACCAGGCTGACAACCAGGCCGGCGCCGAATAGGATCGACAGGAACGCATTGAGCGTGGGCCGTCCAGGCAAATTAGTCGTCGGTTCCAGGTCGCCCTGGAAGCTGAAGGACAGCACCGTGTCCACGATGCCGTTCCACAAGGCGGACAGGCTGGCACGAATCCCTTGAGCACCGGCCAGGACGGAGGTTTGGCCGATGCGCTGGGCAAAGCTGCCGGGATGGCTGACAAAATAGGCAGCCAGAGGAGCAAAAACGATCAAAGACACCAGGACAACCAGGGCCAAATGCATCCAGTCGCGGCGGGTGATTTTGCGCCGGGCGATGAGTACATAGGCAAATGCCAGAACGACCAGCACCGGATAGAGCCGGGCTGCCTGGTAGGTATACGCGCCCAGTCCCAGAAAAAAGCCTGCCGCCACAAAAGACCCGGTCGACCCGGTGCGCAAGGCGCGCCACAGGAAATAGAAGGTCAGGGCCGCCACCAGGGGCACCAGCACCGCCCGTACGCCGAAGCGGCTCCAGTTGAGGTGCCAATAGGAGATGGCCAGCGTTAACGCGGCGACCAGCCCACCGTACCGGCGCAGCAGGGCCTCTTCTGTGGAGAACAGTTCCTCCGCCAGCAGGAACACGGCAGGCACGGTGGCGATGCCTACCCAGGCCGAGACAACGTACATGGCATTGCTGGCCGGGCCAAAGAGGGCGATGTACAGTGCAACCAGGTAGCTGAATAGGACCTCACGGCCGAAATTGGTCGACAAAAAGACCGGCCACTCGCCATCCAGAATCCGCAGCGCATCAACGCCATAGTAGGCCGGATCATAGCGATTGCCCGGGGGGATGGTGTCAATCTGAGACAGGCGGAAGAAGGCGGCCAGCAGGACAATGCCCAGCAGGGCGGCGAACTTGATCCAGCGGCGACGAAGGTTGGTTCCGGCAGACAACTCGGTCGGCGGCATAGCCTCTGTTTGTGATCCTCTCCCTGGCACAGGCTCCCCACAAGCAAGAGCCCGTGCTCGTTCACGGGCCCATTATACCATGAATAGGGTTTCCTTGGGAGATTTAGGGCATATGAGTGTAGGCCACGATCCAGTCCCCTTCCGGCGGGCCGGCACCTCGCTCCGAGGCGGGCAGCACCAACAGGGGCACGTCCAGCACCGCCACGTCTCCCGGCGAGGGCTCCACATAGTACGGTGGAGCGGGCGGCCCCTGTAGCACCACCCGTAGCGAATACTGGCCCGGCGGCACGTCGTTGAGCCACAAGATGCGGCGTTCCTGGTAGAGATCCCCGTCTTTCCACGGTCGCTCTGAAATGATGTCGTCCGAGTGCGACACATCCCGACCGGTGTCTGGGTCTAGGAGTTGTACCGAGAGAAAATAGGAGCCTTGATGTCGCTCCGTGCTGCGCAAGAACAAGTCGGTCCAGACAAAGCCATCCCCGCCGACCAGGTTGGCGCCCAGCACCTCCAAGGATGCGTCAAAGGTGGTCTGAACAGGGTAGCCCATGGCCGGGAAGCGCACGCCGTTGCGCATTTCGAGCACAAGAACAGGCAGACGCGCGGTATAGGTCTCCAGCGCTTGCCCACTGGTCAGAGGCGTGATGGCCAGATCATACTCGCCCACCGCGTACGGCGGCTCCCATTCGAAGCTGACCAAGTCACAGGCCAGGTTTTGCGCCGGCTGCGGCAGCGACCGCGTATCTTCGTACACCACGGCGCCACCGGGCGCCGAAAGGGTCAGCCGGTAGGTGTCCGCGCCATCCGGTTTTGCGCTTGTAAACCAGCAAGCGTAGAGCGATAGCAGCGGCGGGCGACCGTCCCACGGCAAGTGCAGATAGACCGTCGGCTGGATCAGGCCCAGATCCTCGTCATACCAATGGATGACATTGACCTCCTGGGGCGAAGCTCCCTCGAGAGAAAAAACTACGATGTCGCGGTCCTGGTAGACCGGCTTCAAGGCGGTCATCAGGAAGCGCATGCTCTCCGGCACGCTCTTGAGCTGGGACTTATGAACGACCAGATAGCGCACGCCCGCCGCGGCCAGGTCGGCCAGGGCCTGATCCGGGCGATCGCCCGGCCCGTTGGCGAAATCGTCTACCAACCACGCGGCCAGGAACGGGTTGGCGAGCATGAATTCGTAGGCGCTTCTCGGGACGCGATGATCCCAACCCCCGACGATCGGCTTGGTGTGGATCGTCTGGAAATAACGGTGCACCTCGCCATCGCTGCGGGTCAGGGGCAGGTCAACCAGGGCATACTCCTCGCCATCGGCGGCGATGTGGTGATAGAACTCAGAATCCGGCGGAGCGAAAATGGTCCGCTGGGGCACCACCACATATTCGACCAAGATCAAAGCCGCAGGAACGGCCAGCAGCCAGGAACGGTGGAAGCGGGTAGCAAGATAGGCACACGCCAGCCCGACCAGCACGCTCGCGGCAGCCATCAGACCCAGATTGAAGCGGTTGGGCCAGTTGAAGCCGATGAGGGAAAAGAAGTCCGATGCCAATCCATAGGGCAATTTGATCTCGGGATATAGGCTGCCGTTGAAGCGCAGGATGGGGCCCAGGGCCAACACAAAGAAGAAGAGAGCGGTCAGCAACCAGGGCAACGCCTGGCGCGGGCGGACGATGACCACCAGGAGGACCAGGGCCAGCGGCACGAGACCAAAATAGGCCCAATACTGGTTATTGACGGCGAAGGAAGCGTACGTGCCTGCCGTCCAGGAGCCAAAGAGCGGGTGCTGCTGCGGGGGCAGGACGTAGGCTAACAGATCGGTTTGCATGGCATCCGCCCCGACACGCAACAATTCTTCGCCGCCAGGCTGCTGCAGCGACTGCCAGATGAGGAACAGCAGCGGGGTCAAGATCAGCACGGTCAGTAGTGCCGCACCGCCTAGCTTGAGGAGCGCCCCCTTGGACCACTGCCGGGCTTCCAGCAGCGCCAAGCCCACAACGTAGACGCCGCAGAAGAGCACAACCAGCACGCCCACCTGCAACCGGGTGTAAAAAGCCAAGCTCACGACCAGTCCTAGCAGGACCGCATCGCGCCGCCGCGACTCGCGCAGCAATCGCGTCAAGAGCAACGCCGCCCAGGGAATCCAGAACAGCGCGGCCAAATTCAGGTGCGTTGCTCGTTCGGCGACCAGCGCTGGTGCAAGGCCAAAGGTGAGCCCCGCCACCAGGGCCGCCCAGCCGTTGCCGGTCAGGTAGCGCACCAGTTGATCCATGGCCAGGCAGGCGAGCACGATGGTCAACAAGAACAATACATTGTAGGCTACGAGGGCCGGCAGCACCCAACTGAGAGGGATCCACAACAGGGCCAGGACCGGGCTGAAGGCAAACGAAACCAGGTTGAATCCTATGGGATAAATAAGGTGATCGGTAAAATAGGGGTTCGATCCACTGCCCAAGGCATGGCGCACCCACCAATTGCCCCAGTAGACGTTGAACACGTCGCTGTCTGGCGTCGGCATATGGCTGCCGAGCTGCAACACCAGCGGCCAAGTCATGAGCATGCTGAACACGCCGTAGATCAACAGCGAGATCCAAGGCGAAAGGCGGGGCGGTCCTGTTCTATTGGTTGCCTTGACGGAGGTCACATTCCTGACCTCAACTCTGCTACATCAGAGGCTGTTCGCGCATCCATGCATGTAGGCTCCAAGGCAGAGCTACCTGCCCGCCGTCGCAGACAAAATGAGAACCTGCGATCGTATTCTGCCACTTGTCCTATTTTACCACAGAACACCGCGCCAGGTAAGTACCATCAGTTAGGAACTTTCCATGACCTGGGTCATAGCTGATAGGGTTGGCTGCCAGCCCTTACTACATAAACGACACTCCTTGCCGATCTGTTCACCTCCCGATTCAACCGCGTCGAATTCAATCATATTCATCCCCATTTCACCCTAAAAAAGCAGTGCTACATGGTCTCACTATATTCATTTGACATAATGCCTTCATCTAAAATTCTCGATTTGCTCCCTTTTCAAGCCTCTATACCTCCTTTTCACCGGTTTTGGATTTAAATCTATCTTTTTACATAATTTTTTCCTTTTGATCGATGCTTGTGGCATGCTGGCGGGGTGCAAGCGCGGGCCATAGCATTTTACAGTTGATTTCCACTTGTTTCTACTTGTTTGTACAACTTTCAAATAATCTCTGGGTTCGGGCCCAAGCCAGAGTTCACATAAAATTCTATACGTTTTTCCATTGATCTTGTGACTTTACAGGTTAAATCCAAATTTTCAACGCTGTATTGAAAAAAAACATAACTACTCCAAGGGTGTCAAAATCCAGTTGATTGCGCCGAACACGGCTTCCTAGCCCTAGTTTTTCCTCATTCCGGCT
>JASFOV010000347.1:0-5503 GCA_050116355.1 Anaerolineae bacterium | reverse complement strand
GAGTATGAAAAGGGGCGTTGTGCCCAGTTTCTTGTCGAGCCAGAGGCCACCCAACAGGGGAAGCAACAGCGAAAACAGCAGGGTCCAACTGTACTGCATCGCCAGATTGAGGGCGCCCCACCGTTTGATCCATGACTCGTTCCCTGGTTTGCGGTCCATAAACATGCGCTACTGGTCAAGGCAGTGCGAAGGCGCACTGCTTCATCACGGAATCTCAGCAACTTCAGGCCCGGTGACCGATTCTAGCATAAAGTGGCCTAAAATGCAAAACAAAGTTGTAGGAAATCCGAACAGTCGCAACGGGTTGGATGGCAGAGGAGCCCGACTATGCCTCATCAAACAACGATTGGGGATGGGCGGGTTCTGTGATATGATAGAGTTTGTTCCCCCCGAAGACTGGCTACATGTGATTGGCAATTTCCATCGCGCCATCAAGCTGGGTGGCTATTTCTACTTTACGGTCGAGATGGCTGATAGGCAGGAGATCGAACACGACTATGACAGCGGCCGTCAAGCTGGCTTGCCTCTGGTTCGTGGGGAATCCGTGCACGAGGGTGGGTACCATTTCTTTCCCCTCACCGGCCAAGTCACAGAGTGGGTGCGCATGGTGGGGTTCTATGTGGTGGGCGACAGATTTGGCGATGACTACCACCATTTCCTCGTACAGAAACGGTAGCGGCGCCCAACCCCCCCAGCTCTAGCTGGTGAGTCCCTCGACCGTTGCCGCGTCCAGTTTTTTCGTCAGCGCCACCACCAAATCCAGCGCGCGATCATAATCGTCGCGACGGAGGATGGCATTGTGGCTGTGGATATGGCGCGTGGGCACGCCGATGACAACCGTGGGGACTCCCTCGTTGTGAGTGTGAATCGCCCCACCGTCGGTGGCGCCGCCGGTCATGGCCGAAAACTGCAAGGGGATGTCCAATTCCGCCGCAGTGGCGATGGCTAGATCGCGGAGTTGCAGGTTGGGAATCATCCGTGCGTCGTACACCAGCAATGTCGGACCTGCGCCCATCCTGACCGGAGACTCCTCGGGCTCGATGCCTGGCACGTCACCTGGAATGTCCACCTCGAGGATGATCGCCACATCCGGATTGATGGTGTAGGCGGTGGTGGTGGCTCCACGCAGTCCCACTTCTTCCTGGACGGTACCTACGGCGTAGGCGATGTTAGGATGTCCCTCCGTTGACAGCCGCTGCAATGCCTGTACGGCCAGGGCACAGCCTACCCGATTGTCAAAGGCTTTCGATAGGTATACCTGCGGGTTGCCCATCGTCGCAAACTGGCTGACGGGAATGATCGGGTCACCCGGCCGGATACCCAACTCACGTACCTCCTCGACCGAGACGGCGCCCACATCAATGTACATGTCTTTCTTCTTGACGACTTTTTTGCGCGCTTCTTCATCGAGTAGGTGTGGCGGCTTGGCGCCGAGCACCCCTAGCACGTCGCCCTTGATCGTCTTGATAAGCACCCGGTGGCCCAGCATCACTTGATCCCACCAACCGCCCAGTGGAACGAACTTGACGAATCCCTCTTTGGTGATCATTTTGACCATAAAGCCGATTTCGTCCATATGGCCGACCAGCATCACCCGCGGGCCACCTTCTTGGCCTTGGTGCTTGCCGATGAAGCTGCCCATCTTGTCTGCTTCGATGGTCGCCACGTCCTGCAGGTAGCGGCGCATGATGGCCCGGACATCGGTCTCGTAGCCAGGCACTCCGCTTGCTTCGGTGATCTCTTTGAGTAGGCGTTCAGTCTGATCCATGGTCTGCTCCTTGCAACTTTGGGCTGGTGTATACCATAATAATACTGCAACTTGGAGGGAATGTCCAGTCTCCAGCCGCCCACTACGGGGTAGGGGTATTTCAATTAACCGAGTTGTTTGCCTCAATTCCTGAGCTATGGTACAATGACTTGCGATACCCGCCCCCATTGGGTTTCCGGCTACCGTGGGCGCGCGGCGCGTGTTCCGCTACGGGCAAGGTAGGCCTTCAAGGGATGAAGGTGGGCCAAGGAGGGACAGTGTGAAACACATCGTCATCGCATCCGTACTGGTGGTCATTGTCACCGTGCTGGTGATCTTCGGCTTGACCTCTGTCGATCTGGTACCCCAGCTGGCCAGCGAAGAGGGTCAGCTAGTCGATCAGCTCTTTGCTTGGCAGGTGTACGTCATAGCCTTCATCTTCTCTCTCATTTTGGTTTTCATGCTGTACAGCGTTGTTGTCTTTCGACGCAAACCAGGCGACACGAGTGATGGGGTCCACGTTCGAGGCAACACTACACTGGAGATCGCCTGGACCCTCATCCCCTTGATCGTCGTGCTTGGCTTTGGTGTGGTCAGCGCCCAACACCTCACGGACATGACGACCTCCGATCCCGATCAATTGGTGGTCGAGGTCACCGGCTTTCAGTTTGGTTGGAATTTCGAGTATCCCCAGTATGATGTCAGTTCCAGCGAGTTGTACCTGCCCGTGGGGCGACAGGTACTGTTCCGCATTACGTCCCGCGACGTTATCCATTCCTTCTGGGTTCCGGAGTTTCGCATCAAGCAGGACGCTGTGCCGGGACGTTGGACAACCCTACTGGTCACCCCGACAACGCTCGGTGATTTCCGTATCCGCTGTGCCGAATTGTGCGGCTATGCGCATGCCGCCATGTACGCTCCGGTTGTGGTCGTTGAGCCGGAGGATTTTGAGGCGTGGTTGGCCGGGCAGGAGGTACAGGTCCCCGATTCTGGCGAGTTGACCCCTGTCCAGCAGGGGGAGCAATTGTCCCGGAACAATGGGTGCCTGAGTTGTCACAGCATTGACGGCAGTGTCATGGTTGGGCCTACGTGGCTCGGTCTTTACGGCAGCGAGCGCCCCTTGGATGATGGGTCAAGTGTGGTCGCCGACGAGGCATACTTGCGTACCTCGATCCTCGAGCCACAGTCGCAGATCGTGGAAGGTTTTGACCCGATCATGCCGGCAGCTTACACCGCTCTGTCCGATGAGGAATTGACTGCCATCATCGAGTACATCAAGAGCCTGACTCCTTGAGCCGCGTTTAGCACGGAGTTGATGAGGAGGACACGTATGAAATTTCTCTCACTCGGTCTTGTCCGGGGCATTGGCGCTCAGCTGGCCGGCACTGCGCTGGGCATGTTGCTGGTCGTCGTAGTACGTGCCCTGATGGGACTGGAAGCATGGGCGGCCGAACCAGCGCTGGTCGTCGGCGCGATGCTGGGTACCATCACGTTCTTGATCGGCGTTGGCTCGATGAAGGACTGGTTCAAATGGGCGGCCGGCGAAGAGACGCCCATGCACCATGGCCCGCCCAAGGACAAGCCGGCCTGGACCCGCTATTTCGATGTGGACTACAATCACCGTGTGATCGGCGTGCAATATACGGTGACCGCCATCCTGTTGCTCCTCTTTGGCGGTGGCTTGGCCATGGTTTTCCGGGTCGAGCTGGCCCAGGCGGGGCGCCAGGTCCTGGGCCCGGCCCTCTACAACACGATGATCGGCATGCACGGCTTTGTCATGATCGGCGCTATCCTGTTGGGCTTTGCTGGATTGGGGAACTATTTGGTGCCCTTGCTACTGGGGGCTTCGGATATGGCGTTCCCACGTCTCAACGCCTTTGCCTTCTGGATCAACATTCCGGCCTCGATCCTGCTGACGACCAGCATGTTCGTGGGCGGGTGGGATACAGGGTGGACCGCCTACCCACCCCTTAGTGTCCGGGCGCCGCTCGGCATGCAGTTGTATTTTGCCTCCGTATTCTGGATCGGCATTTCGTCGATCTTGGGCGCTGTGAATTTGATCACCACCACCTTGCGGATGCGCGCGCCAGGCATGACTCTGTTCCGCATGCCTATCTTTGTCTGGGGTGTGTTGGCCACTAGTATCATCAGCTTGACGGCGACGCAGCTTATCGCCCTGTCGTTCGTGATGGTGATGATGCAGCGACTGCTGGGTATGGGCTTCTTTGATCCAGCCCAGGGGGGGAACCCGATCTTGTTCCAGCATCTGTTTTGGTTCTACTCCCACCCGGCGGTCTATGTCTTTGTGTTACCCGGTCTGGGCATTATCAGCGAGTTGCTGCCGGTGTTCAGTCGCAAGCCGCTGTTCGGGTACAAGTGGGTGGCGTTGTCGAGCATCGCTATCGCGTTGGCCGGCTTTTTGGTTTGGGCGCACCATATGTTCACTTCTGGCATGGAGAGCTTCCTGCGCGTGCCCTTCATGTTCACCACGCTGCTGGTGGCCATACCGACCGGGGTCAAGTTCTTCAGTTGGGTGGCCACCATGTGGGGCGGCAAGCTGACGTTTCCCACTCCGATGCTCTTTGTGTTGGGATCCCTGTCGGTCTTTTTGATCGGCGGCTTGAGCGGACCACCCAACGGGATGGTGACCACCGATCTTTTCTTGCACGATACCTACTGGATCGTGGGCCATTTCCATGCCACGATGTTTGGCGGTTTTGTCTTCCCCTTCTTTGCAGCGCTCTATTTCTGGTATCCCAAGGCGACGGGGCGCATGTACGACGAACGGTTGGGCAAGCTCCATTTCTGGCTGGTCACGCCCGCTTTCTGGGTCCAATCTCTGGGCCAGATGCAGGTCGGTCTGCTGGGTATGCGGCGGCGCATCGTGGACTATGACGCGGCGCTGGGCATTGATGGCAGCCAGCTGGTGATCACCATTGCCGGCTTTGTCATTGCTATCTCGACGGTTATTATGATTGTGAACCTGGTCCGCAGTGCCCGTCACGGCGAAGTGGCGGAGCGCAATCCTTGGCACTCGCGGTCGCCCGAATGGTACATTCCATCGCCCATTCCCGAGGTCGCCTACGCCGAGCCATTCGCCGTCGTGGGGGAGCCATACGATTATGGCTTGCCCGGCTCGACCTACGTGCAGATGGGTACAGCCGCGGCGTCGGCCGGTGAATAGAGGAGGAGAGAGCCCATCATGACCATCAACCCACCCTGGATCCTGTGGTTTTTCTCTATCTTGCTCATGGTCGCGAGTATCGTGGCCATTGTCATTGCGCTTATCTTTTTCCCTGGGCCCGAAGCCGAAGAGGATAGGGTCCAAGCGGTGCGTCCCAGGGCAGTGGAGAGAAAAGTACCTCCTGAGCCGGTAGACGAAGAGTTGCTGGCTGCCCGCCGGCCGGCCTATCTCCGTGGCATCTACGTCTTTGTGGGATTGGCTGTTCTAACAGCGATCGAGTTTGGCATTGCCCTGGCGTTTGAGGGGTCGGCAGTCGCTTTCTTGTTCGTGGTGGCTTTGGCCAAAGCGGGTGTGATCCTGCAATACTACATGCATGCCGGTCGCTTGTGGGGTGAGGAGGAGGTGCACTGATGAGTTCGGAAAGTCTCACCACATACAAGGAGCACACGGCCACCAATCGCCTGGGTTTCTGGCTGTTCTTTGTGTCCGAAGCCTTTATGTTTGGCGGTCTACTGGCCTCGCGCTTTTACCTGTGGGGCAATACGCGGCCCGAATTGGACCAGGCGCTGGGC
>JASFOV010000346.1:0-5518 GCA_050116355.1 Anaerolineae bacterium | reverse complement strand
ATGGCGAGCAGAAAAAGATGCCGTCGACCCGCATGGGCAATGCGGCCTTGATCCGCGCCGCGCTTGTGGACGCGCAGAACTATTTGGACAAGTGGGCGCGCTACGAGCAAGAACAGGCCGAGTATCAGGCCAAAATCGAGGCCGGCGATGAGCCGCTGGGCGCTGTCGATGCACCCAAGCGTCCCGAACGCGATCTGAAGCTCGAGGCATTGGGCAGGGTGCTGCGCCGCGAGATGAAGGCCCGCGTCCACGCTCACCGTGCCGACGATATGCTGACTGCCATCCGCATCGCTGAGGAATTCAACCTGGACTTGACCCTGGAGCACGCCACCGAGGGCTACAAGATTGCCGAAACCCTGGCCGCGAAAGGGATACCGGTCACGGCCGGGCCGATCCTGTTCTCCCGGGTCAAGTATGAGTTGAAGGAAATGACGCCTAAGAATCCGGGGCTCATGGCCAAAGCGGGGGTCAAGGTAGCGATCCAGACCGACGAAATGTCGGCGGTCAAGTATCTGACCATCAATGCTGCCTTGGCTGTACGCGAAGGCATGGCCGAGGAGGAAGCGCTGAAGGCGATCACTCTTCACGCGGCTGAGATCATCGGCGTCGATGACCTGGTCGGGAGTCTGGAGGTCGGTAAGGACGCCGATATCGTCGTTTTTGATGGCCATCCCTTCGACTATCGCACGAGGGTCGATCTAGTCTTGGTCAATGGGCAGGTGGCCTATCTGCGTGAAGAGGGGGAACGCTAGAGGTTCTTTGGGCGCTGGGCACCAGGGTCGCCTGGTACTGCAAGGATACGCAAAGGAGTAGGGTATGGCGCGACATGTAGTTGTGCTTGGCGGCGGGCCGGCTGGGATTGAAGCGGCTCGCTCCGCCGCTGGAGCCGGAGCGCGGGTCACCCTGGTCAGCGAAGGGCCCGTAGGCGGCCGGGCGGGCTGGCACAGTTTGACGCCGAGCAAGGTATGGCTGGCTGCTGCCGACACCTGGGGATGGGTCTCCGAGGCGGCGGCGCTGGGCATTGCGATTGATGGGCCCGTACGTCCTGATCCTGGCGCGGTTCTGGAGCGAATCCGCGATGTGACTGCCCGCTGGAACGCCCAGGCCAAATCCGACCTGGAGGCCCTGGGGGTCACGCTGGTGACCGGAGTCGGGTCTTTTTGCTCCCCGACCGAGGTGCAGGTGGACGCCGGCAATCAAGCGGATGGTGCGCGTTTGAGTGCGGATGCTGTGATCCTGGCCAGCGGTTCCGTGCCTCGCTTCCCACCTGGTTTGCGCCCCGACGGTGAGCGCGTCCTGGCGCCCCGCTTTGCATCCGGCCTCGAGTCGCTGCCATCGAGCATCGTAGTGGTGGGCGGAGGCGCTACGGGCAGCGAGTTCGTCTACCTGTTCAGCCGTTTGGGCGTGGACGTCACCTGGGTGGTCACCGAGCGCGGTGTGCTGCCCATGTTCCATTCTGAGGCAGGGCAGTTCCTCGGCCAGGTTCTGGTCCGGCGTGGCGTCCATCTGGTGAAGGACAAGCGCGCGGCGCGCATCGAGGCCGGGGAAGATGGGATTGTCCTTGTCACCCAGGATGGAGCGCAATTCGCGGCGGATGCCGCATTTCTGGCTATTGGACGCCGGCCGGATACCGCCCGCCTGAACCTGGCCGCCGCCGGGCTGGCGCTGGGATCATTGGGGGAAGTGGAAGTCGATGGGTTCTGCCGGAGCTCTGTGCCCCATATCTATGCGGCGGGAGACGTGGCTGGGCGGCCGATGTTGGCCAACCAGGCTGCGGTGCAGGCACGGGTGGCCGGGCGGCACGCCGCAGGGACTGCTACATCGCCCTACCGGCCCGAGACCGTAGTCTATGCCATCTATACCGAGCCACAGGTAGCGCAGGTCGGCGTCTGGACCGCCCAAGATGAAGCGGTCCAGACCGCGCGGCTCTCGTTTGAGGCCGGACTCAAAGCGCATCTCCAGCCGTACGGTGAGGGTTTTGTCCAGCTCGCTTGCTCAGCGGCCGATGGCCGGGTCTTGGGTGGCTTGGCCGTGGGGCCCCATGCAGCCGATGTGCTGGCTCCGGTGGCGGTAGCGGTACAGATGGGGGCAGCTATCGAGGACCTAGCGGCAACCGGCGGTGCGAATCCGACCACTGGCGAACTGGCTTTCTTGGCTGCACGCCAAGCCACGAGCGCGGTGGTTGACAATCCCTAGTGCCTGACGTACAATAACTCCATGGAAACGCAGCTAGCCTGGTGGCCTTTCGTCCTGGTATTCGGCCTGGCTCTGGTCGTAGCGCTGGCTGGAACCCCGCTCGTGGCTTGGTGGGGACGTCGCCGAGGGCTGGTGGACGAACCGGGCCCGCGCCGGTGGCATGAAAGGGCGGTTCCGCGCACGGGTGGAATCGCCCTATTTGCCGCATTTGTGATTGCTGCCCTGCTGGCCCAGTGGCTTCCGGTCCCGCGCCAGGACCCCAAAGAGCTCATCCGTTTCGCTGGCATCATCTTGGGGGCCACCTTTTTGCTGGTTGTCGGCTACATCGACGACCGGTTTGAGTTGCGGCCCGGCCCGCAGTACCTCGCCCAGGCTGTCTCGGGTCTGATTGCCATCGCCTGCTTGGTGTTCATTGAGCGCGTCATGAACCCCTTCACCGACGGACTCACCCAGTTCCCGTATGCATTCGTTGTGGCATTCACCCTCATCTGGATCATGGGCATGATCAACACCATCAATTTCCTGGATGGCTTGGATGGGTTGGCGGCGGGGGTGGGCGCCATTGTCAGCGCCGTACTGGCTATCCACATGCTGCGCGAGGGACAGTACAGTGTGGCGCTCTTGCCCCTGGCCCTGCTGGGGGCCACGCTGGGTTTTCTGCCATTCAACTTTTACCCGGCGCGCGTCTTTATGGGCAGCACGGGTTCCTTGGTTTTGGGCTATGCCATTGCCACGTTGGGTATTGCCGCCGGCGCCAAGCTGGCCTTGGTCTTGTTGGTCTTGAGTATCCCCATCATCGACGTGGCTTGGTTGATGATCAGTCGCTTGCGGGCAGGGCAGTCGATCGGTCAGGCTGACCGGCGCCATCTGCACTTTCGCTTGCTGGAATTGGGACTCAGCCAGCGACAAGTCGTCTTGATCTATTATGCATACTGCGCGACCCTAGGAGCGGCGGCGCTGCTCATCAACTCACGGTTGCTCAAGTTGATTACGCTTGTTGTCCTTGGACTGGCCACAGTCGCGTTTCTAGCCTGGCTGGCGCGGCGCGGCCTCCACCGTGAGGAAGAGTGAGCCGGGTCGGTCTTTGCCTCGTGGAGAACCCCGTTCTGTTCCGTCATGACTCCTTCTGTGAGGATGCATACTTGACCGAGGCTTGGTTTGCCAGTACAATCAGAATCAGTATGCTTGGAGTGGACATGTGATGAGTGATGCCTTGGATGCAAGAGAGTTGATATATCGCGGTCAGGCGGCGGCCAGAGTTGGTAATCAAGCCGAAGCCCTCGACTATTTGAGACGGGCGGTCGAACTGGAGCCGGACAACGCAGATGCGTGGCTGGCCCTGGCGGGCGTAGAAAACGATCGACAGGCCAAGATTGCTTGCTTTGAGAGGGTCCAACGGCTGGACCCCGACAATGTCGAAGCGAGACTCGGGCTGGAGATGCTCCAACGGAGCAGGCAAGATCCACCGGCAGCGGAGGCGGCTGACGACGCCGACTTGGAAGCGGTCATTGCTGAGGCTTCGCGACGCCTGGATGAGGCGGTTGGCCCGCCGCCGGCCGATGAGGTGCCGGCGGATGATGCTGTTCTGTACTGCGCCAACCATC
Source organism: Anaerolineae bacterium (assembly GCA_050116355.1). Lineage (GTDB taxonomy): Bacteria > Chloroflexota > Anaerolineae > JAAYZQ01 > JAAYZQ01 > JASFOV01. The sequence goes on along the minus strand of JASFOV010000346.1, from coordinate 1,718 downwards.
CCAATGTGGAGACGATGCTGCGCTGCAATCGCTGCGGCAAGCCGATCTGCACGCGCTGTGCCGTCCAAACGCCGGTGGGATACCGTTGTAAACAGTGCGTCGGCCAGCAGCAGTCCGTATTCTATTCGGGTGGTGTCATAGACTATGTGATTGGCGGCGCCGTTGCCTTGGTCTTGGGCGGTGTCGCCAGCTATCTCATGACGTTGCTGGGGGCCGGGTTTTTTGCTTGGTTCTTTGCGGTGATCTTGGGGCCAACCGTCGGCATCGGCATCGCGGAAGCAGTTCGGTTGGCTGTCCGCCGCCGGCGCAGCCGCTATTTATGGCTGGTGGTGGGTGGCGGCATGTTGGTCGGTTCACTGCCGGCCTTGCTTCTGAGCCTGGTCGGTTTCAGCCTTTGGTCGCTGCTGACCTTGGGTCTGTTCCTGGTGTTAGCGTTGGGAGCTGCCTCGGCTCGTCTGCGTTAGTGTTGGCCGCGAGTCCATGACGTTCTACACAGCCTTTTTCGCGTGAGGAGAGAGTGTTAGCCGAACTGCAGATTCAGGATTTTGCCATTATCGAACAGGTGCATCTCTGCTTCGAACCGGGCTTTAACGTGCTCACCGGCGAGACCGGCGCGGGCAAGTCGATCATTATCGACGCGGTGAGTTTGCTGCTGGGAGGGCGAGGGGATTCGGAGTTCATCCGGGCGGGCGCACCTCAGGCGGCGATTGAAGGCACCTTTCATTTGGATCAAGAGACCCAAGCCGCCATCAACCCGCAGCTGGAGCAGGATGGGTTGGAAGGTGATGATCCAGGTATCTTGATCCTGGCTCGCGAGCTCCGCCGTGAGGGACGCAACATCTGCCGGGTCAATGGCCGGGCTGTATCGCTAAAGACCTTGCGCGCTCTAGGCGAACACTTGGTGGACATTCACGGGCAGACCGAGCACCTTTCGCTGATGCGCGTGGCTGAGCATGTGAATCTCCTGGACGCATTTGGTGGGCTTTGGCCTTTGCGCGAGAGGGTGGCTGAGAAAGTGCGGCGATTGCGGTCCGTCCGCCGTGAATTGGGCAGTCTGCGGCGCGATGAGCGCGAGTTGGCCAGGCGTCTCGATCTCCTCCAGTATCAGGTACAGGAGATCGAGGCAGCGCGCCTTGAGCCGGGTGAGGAGGATGAACTTGCCCTGGAGCGGGCACGGTTGGCCAATGCGGAGCGCCTCACCGAGTTGGTGGACGAGACCTACCATGTCCTCCATAGAGGATTTGAGGAGCAGGCTCCGGCTGTGGATTTGATCCAGACGGCGGTTCGCGCCCTGGTTGGTCTCACCCGTTTGGACGCCAGTGCAGAGTCGCTGCGCCAGGCGGCCGAGGGGATGAGCTATCAGCTTGAGGATCTCGTCGCCAATCTGCAGAGCTATCGTGACCAGATCGAGTTCAATCCGCGCCGGTTGGAGCAGGTCGAGGAGCGGTTGGCCGCGATCCACAGTCTGCAGCGCAAGTATGGAGACACCATCGAGGATGTCCTGGCCTTTGCCGATCGCGCCCGGCTTGAGCTGGAATCTATCGAGCACAGTGAAGAGCGCATTGAGGAGCTGGAGGCGGAAGAGGAGAAGCTGCTGCACCAGGTTGGCCGTTTGGGGGCCGGGCTCTCGGCACAACGCAAAGCGGCCAGTGAACGATTGGCCCAGGGCATTGAGGACGAGTTGGCCGAGCTGAGCATGGTTCGCGCACGTTTCGGTG
>JASFOV010000345.1:0-5523 GCA_050116355.1 Anaerolineae bacterium | reverse complement strand
TGTCCACGGGGAGCGCCACCACGGTCATCGCCATCATCGACTCGGGCATTGACGCGGGCCATCCCGATTTGGCCGGCAAACTGGTCGCAGGCCGTGACTTTGTTGATGATGATACGGACCCCAGAGATCTGCACGGTCACGGTACGCACGTGGCCGGCATCGCCGCGGCTCTGACCAACAACAACGTCGGGGTGGCCGGCATGGATTGGAATGCAAAGATCCTGCCCGTGCGGGTGCTCGACGCCGAAGGCGGCGGCTATAGCTCCGACATCATCGATGGTATCAACTGGGCGACAAGCCAAGGGGCCAAGATATTGAACCTGAGCCTGGGCGGTCCCTCGTACTCGGCCGCCATGCAGAACGCCGTCAATAGCGCGCACGCCGCGGGCCGTCTGGTCGTGGCGGCCATGGGCAACGAAAACGTAAGCACGCCCATGTATCCTGCGGCACTGGCCTATGTCATGGCCGTGTCGGCGACCGGCCCCACGGATAGCAAGGCCTCCTACTCGAACTATGGCAATCACTGTGACATCGCGGCGCCCGGCGGTGACATGAGCGCCTATCACGACCCGGACGGCATCTACAGCACCATGCCGACCTATTCTGTCTACCTCAACACCGATTTCTTGTACTATACCCAGTATGACTACGTCCATGGAACCTCGCAGGCCGCGCCCTATGTGTCGGGGTTGGCCGCTTTGATCTGGACCCAAAATCCGGGGTTGACGCCGGATGAGGTCCAGGACATCATCGAGGCGACCGCCGTCGATCTGGGCGCATCCGGCTGGGATCCGATCTATGGTTACGGTCGTATCGATGCTGCTGCTGCGCTGCAGACGGAGGCGCCTCCGTCGACGCCCGAACTGCTGACCATTGACAATGCAGACGGGGACGGGAGCTATGTGGTTGATTGGTCGACGGTGCCCAATGCGACGAGCTACACCCTCCAAGAGGATGACGATCCGGCGTTTTCGTCGCCGGTGGTCCGCTATCAGGGCGCCAGCAACCAGGCCACGGTGACGGGTCAGGTGGGTGGAACATGGTACTATCGTGTGCGAGCCTCCAACACCTATGGCCCCAGTGACTGGAGCACCGTCCGTTCGGTCGGGGTCAAGCCCGCTGCGCCCACGCTGGAGGCGATCGACAATCCTAGCAGCGAGGACGCGTACGATTTGGTCTGGTCGCCGGTTGATGGCGCCAGCGAGTACACGCTCGAGGAGGCCGATAATGCCTCGTTCACCGGGGCCACGGTGCGCTACAAAGGTACTCTGCTGGCCTATCCGGTGACTGGGCAGTCTGGCGGGACGTGGTACTACCGCGTGCGAGCCAGCAATTTGGTTGGCGACAGCCCCTGGAGCGGCGACCAATCGACGACGGTTACGCCATCCGCCCTCAATGCGCCCAGTTTCGATCCAATTGAAAACGATGATGGCGATGGCGAGTACACCATCACGTGGTCGGACGTGGTGAGTGCTACGAGTTATCTGTTGGAAGAGAGTCACGAGCCCTACTTTGTGGCTCCGGCCGAGGTCTACAGCGGCACCGTCTCAGCCTATACCGCCACCCAACAGACCAGCGGGCACTGGTACTACCGGGTGCGGGCGGTTGGGCCGCTGGACAAGAGCCCTTGGAGCGAGCCAGAAGATGTCATTGTGAAAACGCGGGTGTTTCTGCCCAGCGTGAGACGCAGTTTCCCCCTGCCGGTCTCGGTTGGTCTGCCGATTGAGGAGGGGTTTGAAGGCGGGACGATGCCGCCCTCGGGCTGGACGCAGATCATCCAGAACGGCAGCTACATCACTACGACGTGGGGCCTGGCCCGCAGTTCACCGTTCGAAGGCGAGCAGTATGCGACGGTTTACTATGATCCGGAACTGGGCACGCAGAACGAACTGCTGCTCAGCCCCGAGTTCGAGGCCACTAGCGCCACGCTAGACTTTTACTCCTATGGCAGTCTGTACTGGTGCCGGGATGGCGAGTTTGACAACTGTGACTTGAATGTGTGGCTGGTCTTGGGCGCGTGGGATGGCGTCGATGACGTGCCGATCTATACTGCCGATCAGGACTGGCCGGCCGACTGGCAGTGGGGCCACAGCGTGGTCGATCTGAGTCCTCACCTGGCCAGTGGGGCGCCGGTGCGGGTTGCCTTCCAGTACATAGGCCAGGACGGGGCCCAAGTGGCCTTGGATGCCGTGCGGATCGTGGCACGGTAATGAGCGTGGGACCGGTATGAGTCTCTTTGACTGGCTGTTGGTCAGCCATCTGGTTGGGGATTTCTTGTTGCAAACGGATGGGATGGCCTACAAAAAGCCGCGTGACTGGTCATGGATGCTGCGGCACATTGCCTCTTACATGGTCCCTGTAACCCTTGTGGTGGCGGTCTACACATGGGATGCCCACAAGCCGGCTTGGTTGGCGATTATGGTTCTCCTATTCATCGCCATCACCCATCTGATCCTGGATCGCCGCAAACTGGTCCAGGCCTGGATGAGCGTCGTCGGGGTGCCGCGCGAGCATCCTTGGTTGCCTATCTTGACCGACCAGATCTTTCACGTGCTGACGTTGGTCGTTGCCTGCCAGATTCTGTTGCGGGTCGGAGGCTGAGCCCAAGATGAAGCGCTGGGGGAGTGGGGCTCTCTCGTGGTTGGTTTTGGCCGGCCTGATCGTGGCCGTGGCCAGCTGTGGCGTGCCGTCCGCGGAGCCGACGCCGACGACTCCGCCTACGCCCACGCCCGATCTGCCCCCTTCCGATGAGGTTGCCTTTGCCTTCCTCCAGGCGTGGGAGCGGGAGGACTATGCGGCCATGTACAGCCTGCTTTCGCCCACCGCCCAGGCGGCCTACCCGGAGCAGGAGTTTGCCGAGACCTATCGGGGGGTTGTCCAAGAGGCGACGATCCTCCGGGTCAAGACAAATATACTGGCCGCTTTCCAACCCGGCACCCGCGCCGAGGTGACGTTTTTGGCGACCTTCCAGACGGCCCTGGTGGGTAGCTTTGAGGTGCAGAACCTGATACCGCTGTCCTACACGGACGGCGAGTGGGGGGTAGATTGGACGCCGGCCGTCATCCTGCCGCAGTTGAGTGACGAAACCTTTGTGCGGATGACGACATGGTCTCCCTCCCGGGGCAATATCTACGATCGCAACGGCCTGGGCTTGGCGGTACAGGGCCAGATCGTAGAGGTCGGCGTGGTGCCGGGTGACATCGAAGACGAAGCTGCCGTGCAGTACCAACTCAGCCTGGTGCTGGGCGAGCCCATCGCCGAGCTGCGTGCACGCTACGTCGACGCCCGGCCGGACTGGTATGTGCCCCTGGGGGAGATCAGCGCCGAGGCGGCTCAGGTGCACTATGATACGCTGGCAGCCCTGCCCGGCATCGAATTGCGCGAAGCCTGGGCGCGCTCCTATCGAGACGAGCTCATCGCACCCCACGTCGTCGGCCTGGTCGGCCCGATCCCCAGCGAAGAGGTCGATGAATGGCGGCTCCAGGGCTACAGTGGCGATGAAATGGTAGGCCAGATGGGGCTGGAACGTTGGGGTGAGCCCTATTTGGCCGGCGAACCGGGCGGGCGGCTGGAGATCCTCAGCACTCAGGGGGCCGTCATCGCCGTCCTGGCCGAGCGCTCGGCGCGCGAGAGCAGCAGTCTCTATACCACCTTCGACCGCGAGTTCCAACAGCAGGTCCAGGACATTCTGGGACAGCGGCTGGGCGCCATCGCCGTCCTCGAAGTCGCGACGGGCCGCGTGCTGGCGCTGGCCACCTATCCGCTGTTCGATCCCAATCTCTTTACGCTGGGTATCAGCGGCCAGCAGTGGGCCCGCTTGCAGGCGGATCCCCGCCGGCCGCTGGTCAACCGCGCCACCCAGGGCACCTACCCGGCGGGCAGTGTCTTCAAGATCGTCACCATGACCGCGGGCATGGAAGCCGGCGGCCTGTCCGCTGGAAGTACGTTCAATTGCCGGGGGACGTGGACCGGCCTCGGGCCGCAATGGCCCAAGACCTGCTGGTTGCGCAGCGGCCATGGCAACATCCCGTTGAACCGGGCTCTGACCGTGTCGTGCGACATCACTTTCTACCAGGTTGGCATGTTGCTCAATGGGGTGGGCCAGGATGTCCTGCCCCAATATGCGCGTGACTGTGGGCTGGGCTCGCGGACGGGCATTGAGGTGGAGGAGAACGCCGGCTTGGTGCCCGACGGGGCATGGAAGATCCAGACCAAGGGCGAGGGCTGGGCGCCGGGCGACACCGTCAACCTGGCCATTGGCCAGGGCGAGCTGCTGGTCACCCCGCTGCAGATTGCCAACCTGCTGGCCGCTGTCGGCAATGGCGGCACACTCCACCAGCCGCATACCGTAGAGATGATCGCCGCCGACCCCAACAACCCCGATTGGGTCTTTGAACCGGTCGTGACCGGCGAGCTGCCTGTTTCGGCGGAGCATCTGGCCGTGATCAAGGACAGTCTATACAAGGTAACCTCCGCGCCGTATGGAACGGCCTACCAGGCCTTTGAGGGTTTTGCCCTCTCGGCGGCGGGCAAGACCGGCACGGCGGAGAGCGGCCAGGAGAATCCGCATGCCTGGTTCGCCGGCTACGTGCCCGCCGACCAGCCGGAAATTGCCATTGCGGCCATTGTCGAATACTCGGGCGAAGGGTCGGCGTACGCCGCTCCCCTGTTTCGCAAAGTGGCGGAGGCCTATTTCGACATCCAAGTGGAGGCGACCCCCACCCCAGAAGCCACCTCCACGCCCTGATCCGGGCCGGCTATTCTTTCTGTCGTGCGCGAAAAATCAGCTTGAGCGGCGTGCCTTCAAAAGGGTAGGCACGGCGGATCTGGTTCTCCAGGTAGCGCCGGTATGTGAAGTGGACCAACCGGGCGTCGTTGACGAAAAAGACAAATGTCGGTGGATCGACGTCGGCCTGGGTCGCGTATAAGAACTTGAGCCGTTTGCCGGCTTTGTGCGGGGGGCTGTGGCGCACAGCAGCGTCCGCCACCAAGCGGTTCAGCTCTCCGGTGGGGATGCGCCGCCTCCGCTCGTGATAGATCTGCGAGGCGAGCGGCAAGACCTTGCCTGTGCGTTGGCCGGTGAGGGCCGAAATAAAGAGCACGGGGACGTAATCCAAGAACTTGAGGTCGGTCCGGATCTGGCGGGTATAGGCATCCATCGTGTAGGTGTCTTTTTCGACCAGATCCCACTTGTTCACGATGACGACGATGCTGCGCATCTCCTCCAGTACATAGCCCGCCACGTGGGCGTCTTGGGCCGTGACCAGGTCCTCGGCATCCAGCAGGAGCAGCACCACATCGGCCCGCGAGATGGCTTTCATGGCCCGCAGGACGCTGTATTTTTCGATCCCTTGCTCAATGCGCCCCCGGCGGCGGATGCCAGCGGTGTCGATGAGCAACACCGGCTGGCCTTCCCAGGTCAGGTAGGTGTCTGTGGCGTCGCGGGTGGTGCCCGGGATGCTGCTGACAATGGCCCGTTCCTGACCCAATAACTTGTTCAGCAGGGAGGATTTGCCTACGTTG
>JASFOV010000344.1:0-5532 GCA_050116355.1 Anaerolineae bacterium | reverse complement strand
TTGCGAGCCGTCGAAGACGGCGTGGCAAACTCCCAAATGGCAAGTGGGGGGTTGCCGCAGTCGCTCCGCTCCTTCGCAATGCGCCGTCCCGGCATCGGGGACAGACTTTGCAATAGCCGTACCGCTGCGCCGGTCCGTTGTTGACGCACTGGCTGTTTCACGGTATACTGAGCGCCTGTCCTGACCCCGTACCGGGATCAGATTTTTGGCACAAAGGAGTTCAACCGTGAAACGAGTAAGTACCTTCGGCGTCCTCGTAGCCGTTGTCCTGATAGCTATGATGGCGCTTGTTGCCTGTGGACCGCAGGAGCCTACGCCGGCGCCCACTGAGACGGCGGCACCAACCACCGCCCCAGAACCCACGGCCACCAGCAGCGACTCAGCCGGAGACCAGCCGATCGACGACGAGAACGCCGTGGTAACAGATAGTGGCCTGACCTACATCGTGATCGAAGAAGGGGACGGTCCCGCTCCACAACCAGGCGAAGTAGTCTCCATTCACTACCGGGCCAGCCTGGAGGATGGCACCGAGTTTGACAATTCGTACGCCATGGGCCAGCCGATCGCCTTTGCCTTGGGACAGGGCATGGTATTGCCCGGCTGGGATGAGGGCATCGCGCTCATGAAGCTCGGGGGCAAAGCCCGCCTCGTTGTACCGCCCGACCTGGCCTTTGGCGAACAGGGAGCCGGTAGCGTCATCCCACCCAATGCCACCCTCATCTTTGAAGTCGAACTGGTCGATATCCAGCCTGGCTCACCGGCTGCCCCCGCCGAGGTCGATGAAGGGGATTATGAGACAACCGACAGTGGCCTGAAATTCTACGATCTGGAGGTCGGCGACGGCTCGTCGGTCGAGGATGGGAACGTAGTCACCGTAAACTATACCGGCTGGTTGACTGACGGTACCAAGTTTGATAGTTCGATCGACCGGGCTCAGCCGTTCACCTTCTCCATAGGCGACGACCAGGTGATCCCTGGCTGGGACGAGGGTGTATCGACGATGATGGTGGGTGGTACGCGACAATTGGTCATCCCATCGGAACTGGCCTACGGTGAGGCTGGAGCGGGCGGAATCATTCCGCCCAACGCGACCTTGATCTTTGAGATTGAACTGCTCGACGTACAGGCTGGCGCGCCAGCCGCGCCTACCGAGGTGGATGAAGACGATTATGAGGTCACTGAAAGCGGTCTGAAGTACTTTGACTTTGAGATCGGGGATGGACCTATGCCAGAAGAAGGCCAGACGGTTAGCGTGCACTATACCGGTTGGTTGACCGATGGCACCAAGTTCGACAGTTCACTGGACCGCGGCCAGCCGTTCGAGTTTGCCCTGGGCCAGGGTCAGGTCATTCCCGGCTGGGATGAAGGCTTGGCGACGATGCAGGTTGGCGGCCGGCGGCAGTTGGTCATCCCCCCGGAGCTGGGGTATGGAGAAGCGGGGGCCGGCGGTTCCGTCCCGCCCAACGCCACGCTCATCTTTGAAGTCGAACTGCTGGATGTGCAATAAACCTCTCGTCAATCAGCGTCGCGTGCGGCGTGCAATATGCACGCCGCACGCGACAGCTACCAAAAAGGCTCAACCGGTCCGCATGCCGAAAGCATCCATGACTACCGTGGCAACGGCATTGCTCTTGGTCCTGCTGGCCACTATGCTCGCGGCCTGTGGCGCGCCACAGGCGACGGATCTCCCAGCAGTCGCTTCCAGCCCGAGCGCTGTGCTGCCCACTCTAACCCCCATACCCCCTCTGACCGCGCTATCTACCGTCGCGCCCACCGTTCCGGCCGGCCCAACGGCTGCTCCAATGGATTCGCCCACCCTTGGTGAAACGCACACCCCGGCGCCGGCTGTAACCGCCACGCCACGCTACACCTACCAAATCATCCACACCTATCCCCACGATCGGGAGGCCTACACCCAGGGGCTGATATTCGTCGAGGGTGTCCTCTATGAAAGCACCGGGCTTTGGGGCGCCTCGACGCTGCGCAAAGTAGCGCTCGAGACTGGCGAGGTGCTTCAGATCTACTCCCTGCCCGACCAGTACTTTGGCGAAGGGCTCACCCTCTTCGGCGACCGGCTTATCCAGTTGACCTGGCAATCCCAGATCGGCTTTGTCTATGACCGGGATAGCTTTGCCCTATTGGGTACCTTTTCCTATCCTACCCAAGGCTGGGGGCTGACCCATGACACACAGGACCTGATCATGAGCGACGGCAGCGCAACCCTCCACTTTCTGGATCCCCACACCTTCGAGGAGCGCAAACAGGTGCAGGTATATGACGAAAACGGCCTCGTCGCAAGATTGAATGAATTGGAATACATCGACGGCCAGGTCTATGCCAACGTATACCAGACCAACCGTGTTGCCCGCATCGATCCCCAAAGCGGCCGGGTCACCGCCTGGATCGATCTGGCCGGTCTGCTGCAGCCGGAGGACCTGAATCCCCCCGTGGATGTGCTCAATGGCATCGCCTACGATGCTCCAAGCGACCGGCTGTTTGTCACCGGCAAGCTCTGGCCCAAGCTCTTCGAGATCGAGCTAATCCCCCAGGCCAAGTCCTACCTGCCGTTTGTACAAGAGTCGCCTGCTGTTGAACCGGCCGCCCTGGTCACCAGGTAGCCACCGTCCACACCCATTCACCGCGCAGCTCGCTCCGCATAGAGCGCAACGATCTGGGTAGCATAGTCCACGATCATCTCCCGCAAAGCTACCGGTTCCAGCACTTCGATCGCTCGCCCATAGCTCAGGAGCTGCCTGTGCGCTGCCCACCGCGTCTCAAACGGCAGCACCACGGTCAGCCATCCCTCCTCATCTGCAGGCCCGGCACTGGCAATCGCCCCGCGGATCGCCTCGCCAAAGTGTTGCGGCAGAAACCGGACCAACTCCGGCGCCACACGGACCTTCACCGGATAATCAGGACGGTTGCCCTCGTACTCGTCGCACCACGCCCGCCAATACTGGGCCAGGCAAAAGTCCGGGGGACGTTGAAAGGTCTCACCGGTGGCATACGCATCCACCACGAGAGAAACCCGGTGGGTGCGCACGTACCCGTGGCGGGCGCACACCAAATACCAGGCCCCCGCCTTGGCCACCAAACCGTAGGGCTCCACCACCCATTCTGCATGCGTCTCGAACGGCAGGCGATACGTGATCCGCAACCTGAGGTCCTGCCAGACCGCCTCTTGGATGGTCTTCAAGTGAGGTACCGGTTCTCCGGTCGAAGACCAACCTACTGAATCTAGGTAGAACCGCTGGCGGATACGTTCCTCGTCGAGGCGCCGGGCTGCGGGCAGAGAAGCAGCCATTTTGAACAGTGCCGCTCGCAAATCCTGGCTGATGCCTAGGTCGATGAACGGCGCCGGGATGGTGAGCATCAACAGAGCGCGCACCTCATCCTGGGTCAAGCCGGTCAGAGTGGTCCGGTAGCGATCCAGCAACTCGCACCCCCCGCCTGGTCCCCGTTCGCAGTAGACCGGCACGCCGGCGGCGCTCAGGGCATCGATATCGCGGTAGATGGTCCGTACCGAAACCTCGAGTTCGTCCGCCAGGTCCTGTGCCGTCAAGCGCCCGCGCGCTTGCAAAAGCATCAGTATGGACAATAGCCGGTCAGCACGCATGATCGACTTGCCTCCTAGCTTCGTTTTCTCCAGCTTATCACAAAATACTGACAGCAGATGTCAGGTATTCTATGGTAGAATGGAGCCATCAACAAGCACGACGGGCAGTCTACCCTGCACTGGGGAACAGACCGCACTGAACAGTACCATATCTGTTTGAGGAGGGAACAATGGGTACCTTGGACGTTCGAATTCTGGAGTTGCCACCGATGCGCGTTGCCTGTGCGCACGGCTACTGCGCAAGCCCAGAAGAGGAAGCAACGAAAAAGATCAGGACCTTTATGGCTGCACAGGAACTGGACTTTGAGCAAGTGCGCTGGTTCGGCTTCAACAACCCGGACCCCTCGCCCGGCACGCCGAACTATGGCTACGATGTATGGATCACAGTCGGACCGGAGGTAGAACCGTCGGCCGAGGTTACCATCCAGGATTTTGCCGGCGGGCTCTATGCGGTCACCCGCTTCAAAGACCTGAACAATATCGGCAGCGTGTGGCAGCAACTCGTTCACTGGCGCGAGGATAGCCCCTACCAGCCAGGGCACCACCAGTGGCTGGAGAATCTGCTCGTCCCACCGGACACCCCCATCACTGAATTCGTCTTTGATCTATACCTGCCCATCGCCAAGTGAAGCGCTCACGCCCGGCTCCCGGCCCGGCTATCACCGGGAGTCAAGCGTTCCCTTCACCACTCCTGGTCGCACCGTCACCGCTAGCCGGTTCCCGTTTACCCTTCAAAGGCGGCCAAATCCGCCCGCTCGGCCTGCCACATCTCCTCAAACATACGCTCGATCTCCTCTGGCGAACAGACGGCGGCCGTCAATGGATCGAGCATTAGCGCTTGGCAAGCCGCTCCTCGATCGCGCTCCAGGATAGCCTTGACCATCAGCTCGTGGACGTACATATGGGCCGCGTTGAGGGCAGCGAGCTGTACCGGCAGGGATCCAAAGTGGGTGGCGTGCAGCCCATTGGCATCGACCAGGATCGGGACCTCGACACACCCCTCAGCGGGTAGATTGTCGATCAGACCCTGGTTGCGCACATTGCCATAGATCACCACCGGGCAACCGCTCTCGATGGCCTCTACGATAACAGAGGCATATTCGCTACCCCGCTCCAACGCGATCTCGCGCGCACCCTCCAACTGGGCCCGGACCGTATCGTCCGCTTGAGCCCGCCAGCGGGGCCAGTTGCGGGCATAGAACCCCGACTCGCCCCGGTAGCCCGGCCGCATGTACCGAGCTGCAAGATCGGGTCGCTTGCGAAAGTAGGGCACATACTCTGAAAAGTGGCCGCTGGATTCGGTCACAAAGGCCCCAAAATGCAGCATCACCTCAAACCGTACCGGGTCAGCTTCATAGATCTCCGGATCCTGGGCCAGCTCAAACAGGCGGGGGTACATGTCCTGGCCTTGGTAGCGCAGTTGGGTAAACCAGGCCATGTGGTTGATACCGGCGCAGCAAAACTGCAGATCCGCCTGGGGCACATCCAGGTAGGCAGCCAGCTGGCTTGACGTACCCTGCACCGAGTGGCACAAGCCGACGACCTGGAGCTGGGTGGCGCGCAGCGCCAGCAGCGTCAGAGCCGACATCGGATTGCTGTAGTTCATGACCAGCGCCTGGGGACAGAGCCGCTCAATGTCACGTACGATGTCGAGCCAGACCGGCCCAGTACGCAGCATCTTGAAGATACCTCCCGGCCCAATGGTGTCCCCAATGCACTGATCGACGCCATACTTGAGCGGGATTTCATAGTCTGGACGCACATTACGCAGGCCGGCTACCTCGATGGTGTTGATGACATAGTCGCAGTCGGGCAGCGCCTGGGTGCGATCAGCCGTGGCCTCGACCTGCCAGGCACGGCCCGACCTCTCAACAAGGGCCTGCCCCATACGGTGAGCCAGATCCAGCCGCTCTCGA
>JASFOV010000343.1:0-5534 GCA_050116355.1 Anaerolineae bacterium | reverse complement strand
TTCAAAGCTATCAACCCGGCCAGCACATTCGCATTGCAGATACGCATCCAGCAGGATCCGGGCCGCCTGGGAATGGAAGACCGCCCCACCGCCGACGACGACCTTGATGCCCTGGATCAGGTCTGCACCGGCATCCCGTTTGAGGAGGTACCCACACGCACCGGCCCATAGTGCATCCAGAACATGCTTGTCATCTTCGTGCTGGCTAAGTATCAGAACGTAGGTATCGGGGTTCGACTCAACAATGCGGCGGGTGGCCTCCACCCCACTCAAATGGGGCATTCCAATATCCATCACGACGACATCCGGGTCTAAACGCTGGGCTTGTTCGACCACATCCAGGCCATCAGCCGATTGGCCTACCACCTCGATATCTTCCTCTTCATCCAGAAGAGCGCATAGACCTTCACGCACGATGGCGTGATCATCAGCAAGGAGAACACGGATTTTGGTCATTGCACCTCGTCGCGCACGGTCCTGAATCGCTTGAGTATGTGAATAATACCACAAAATCAAAGGTCTTGTCAAGAAACCTGAAGCCGCTACCAGTTGACCCACCGGAGCTTTTCCGCTATAATTGCCCGGTCTGAGGAGGCAAGGCCATGACTGACGAGTCGACAACGGCGGCACGGTCCGCCCCGAACAATGTGGCGGATAGAGTTTTGGGCAGGGTCTGGCCCTACGTTGAGGTCACCAAGCCCAGCACGGTGCTGCTTCTCGTCTTCACCTGTCTGGGGACGATGGTCGCGGCAGGCGGAGTAGGGAGTCTATCTGGTGCTGAATGGGCCCTTGCCCTCATCGCGATCACAGCTGGTTGCGCTGCCGCCGATACCTTGACCTGCTACATCGATCGCGACATCGACGCCCTAATGGATCGCACCAAGGGCAGGCCCCTCCCTGGAAAGCGCATCGATCCTCCACAGAAGGCGCTGGTCTGGGGCCTGTCGCTAGCAGCGGTTTCCATGGCCTTGTCCTTCGTTTTCAACCCACTGGCAGCTCTGTGGATGTTCCTGGGCCTTTTCGATAATGTAGTCGTGTACAGTTTGGTAGCCAAACGGCGTTCCTGCACCAATATCCTGCTCGGATCGATCAGCGGTGGTATGCCCGCTCTATTCGGCTGGGCCGTGGTACAGGGCAATATCACCTGGACCCCCATTCTCATTAGCCTACTGGTGATAACCTGGACACCGAACCACATTTGGAACCTGTCGATTCGCTACCGCGAGGATTATGCCCGGGCCAACGTGCCCATGCTGCCCGTGGTCACAAACTTGCGCCGCGCTGTCAATCTGATCGTAATGAGCGTCGGATTTATGGTCATCGAGTCGGTGCTCCTGGGCGTCGTGGGCCATTTCGGCCCCATCTACTTTTCGCTGGCCATTGCTGGCGGCCTCGTTTCGGTCGCAGGCCACATTTACCTGCATATCCAGCCCACTGAACGTAATGCGTGGCTCATGTTCAAGCTGTCTAGCCTCTACCTGGCTTTGGTGTTCACCGGCATGATCGTGGACCGACTGGTATGGGTCTGAACCCGTTGCCTAGCGAATCTCACAGAGCCGCCAGCGGCCATACTGAGTGGGGCAGCATACGGGCGTTGCAGGAACGGGTGGCAGCCGTTTCCAAAAACAGACACTCTACCAGCGTTCTATTGTTCGCAGGGCTCCTTGCCGGACTCCTGTGCTTGCTCTCGTGTGGATCTCATGCCACACCTAGCCCCGGGCCAGAAGCCTCCCAACCGACGCTAACCGTTCCGTTCCAGATGCCGGTGACGATTTCCATCTCGGGTCGCTTTGACGGACCAACATTGGAACTTCTCGACCAGCTGATCGCGGATTTCGAGTCGATGAATCCCGGGATCAAAGTGATGGTCACTCAGGCACAGCCGGACACCAAGCACACGGATATCTACATACTGGACGATACCGCGCTTGCCGCCTCGTTCGCTGCCGGAATGATCATCTCGCTGGACGAGTATGCCCAGACATGGGCTGGCGACCTGGAAGGCTTCCTTCCGGCCAGCAGGCAAGCCAGTCTCTTCGATGGTCAGATGATAGCCATCCCCTGGACTGCCGATGGTGGAATGCTCTACTACCGCCAGGACTTGATGTCCGGACTAGACGGCAAGCCAGCGGACACCCACACTTGGCCCGCTCTGCAACAGCTTGCCCTGGAGCTCAAAACTCGGGATGGGCTAGCCGGCGGGTTGGTATGGCAAGGCGCTGCCTATGAGAGCCTGACGTGCAACACATTGGAGTACGTATGGGCCTATGGCGGCCAAGTACTGGATCAAACGGGCGCTCCGGTCTTTGATAGCCCCGAGACCCTCGAGGCGCTACAGCAGATGCTGGCCATGATCACATCGAGCGCCTCCCCACCAGAAGTCACCACTCACAACGAGACTTTGAGTCTGGCGGAGTTCCAAGACGGCCAGGCGGGCTTGATGCGAAATTGGTCTTTTGCCTGGAAGAGCTTGGATGACAATGCGCCTGTCACGTCCGCGGTGAGTGGAATCGCGCCACTGCCTACCTCTTGTCTGTTTGGGCAGCATCTGGCTCTGTCGAGTGCAAGCGGGTACCCGGATGAAGCTTTCCGTTTCATGACGTTTCTTGTCGGGCACGACCAGCAGGTCCAGCTAGCCCAAGTGGGCGGCCTGGTTCCCGCGCTTGAGTCTGCCTTGCAGGATGCGCAACTTTTGTCCACCCAACCCGTCTACAAAGAGTACCATGCCGCTCTGCTGGTCGCCAGACCCCGGCCACGGGTGGTGCCCTACGCTGAGGTGTCAGAAGCGATCTACTCCGAGGTCCACGCAATGCTGAACGGGGAACAGAGTCCGGAACAAGCCGCAGCGAGAGTTCAGAACCGGTTGGAAGAGATCTTGCTCGAGCAATAGACAAGCTGCTACGCACGCCGCCAAGGACGCCACAACACAACACCGCCAACCAGCAACCCCACACAGAACCCTCCAAGCAGATAGAGATGGGTAGTGGGCGACCGGGGCGATGTACTGAAGTTTGTGTCCGCGTTCCCCTCCAAACGCTGTGTGGCTTGGCGGACCGCATCATACACAGGCTGTGGGTTGAACTCCGGGTCCACCATGGCAAAGTAGTAGGCCGGATGCTCCGGAGGAACATCTCCAACTTGGCGGAAGTACCATATGTTGACCACACCCAACCACGGCCAGTGCTCGCGGCCCCAGACAATGCCGCGTACGGTGTAGTCAGCCTGCTCGCTCCGGGTGACTCGCTCCCAGGTGAGAATATCGTCCTCAAATGAGGCTGGAGCCGCGTTCCAGCCGTACTCGTTGATCCATACCGCCTTGTCCTCATCTCCGTAGCGCGCCATGATCTCATGCTGCAGTTCCACCCGGCGGAAATTCAGTAGGTTGGGATCGGGCGGGTCCTCAGGTGGACGATCCAAGCCGAACGCATTGGCCGACAAAATATCAAAATAGTCAGCGGCCCCAGCCTGATACATCTGTTCCAGGAAGACAAGATCGTTGTGATTGCCGCGCATCGAAGCATCCTCCAGCGTAATGGCCAGGGGCGCCGTCAGGACGACAATGGCTGGATCGGCTTCTTTGGCGCGCTGGTAGGCCACTTGGAGCATGCGCACGTACGCGACGGCATCAACTCGTTGAAAACCCCACTCGGCGCTAAGGTTCGGCTCGTTCCAAATCTGGATGTAGCGAACCCGGTCGCGGTACCTCTCGACAAAGGCATGCACAAAGTCGCCATAGTCATTCAGATCGTCAGGGGGCCGAGTCTTGAATTGGTTGTTGTCGCGAGTCCAATCGGGAGGGCGATCCAGGCGAGCAATGATCTCCATGTCATATGCTTCCGCCAGTTCCACAATTCGATCGTACTTGGCCCAGTCATACTCCCATTTGTGAAGGGGTTCGATCTCTTCCCATGAGAATTGTTGTTTGATCCAACCAATGCCGGCGGCCTGGGCCATTTCGAGTGTCTTTTCCTGCTTCCACGGTTCGACCTCACGATCGAGGAAGAAATTGGCCCCGAACGGATTGACGTCAGTGTAGGGGATCTGTCCTGCCGGCGAGCTCGGGACAAACCACCAGATGGCTAGGGCCAGCGCACCAACCATCCCGGTGGCAGCCACTACCAGTCCCGCGAACCGCAGCTTGCCCTTGTTTGTCCCGTTCAAGAATGCACTCCCTCATCACACCATGGATCAAGATTGCCGGAAACGATTTGACATCCACCCCAAAAGGGGCTATACTCGTCGCGCTGGGTAGTTCAGACCAGCGCGGGCCCGGATTTGTCCCTGCCGCGAACATAGGGACCGGTGCCGGCTCGCCGCCAGTCCCCAGATTATACGCCAAGCAGGTGGTGGAGTCAATCCTATCGTGGTGGAGCGCAGCTGGATCAAAGACAGAACCGCACTGGCAGCCTATTCCGTGATCGGCGGGCTGCTGGTACTCCTCTTCTACCCGGCACTGATCTGGCTGGTCCAGTCATGGCTGAGCAATCCCTACTACACCCATGGCTTTCTCATCCCGCCTATCGCCGCTCTACTGGCTTGGCGCCAGTGGCGCTATGTCACCGCCGAACGTCGCCGCGGGACGACCTGGCTGGGGATCCTGCTGACACTGGCGAGCACAGTGCTTGTGATATGGGCCATGCGCTGGCAGAATTACGTTGTCGCAATTCTGGGTCTGGTGACGCTGATCCTGGGCATTTTGCTGTACCTCGAGGGCTGGTCTCGGGTCAAGCACTGGCTGTTTCCAGTCCTTTTTCTCGCTCTCATGGTCCCCTTACCCTTCGTGGACCTGGCAAGTCCATGGTTGGAATCTTTCACCGCCCGGTCGGCTACCGAACTCGCGCGCTTGGTGGGCATCTCGGCTGTACAACAAGGGGGTGAGATTACCCTACCCTCTACCTCAATTGTGGTTGGGGCTCCGTGCAGTGGCCTCCGGTCTCTGGTGACCATGGTTACGGTGGGCATAGGCTGGGTCTATTTGGTAGAAGGCAAACCCACAGCCAAGGCAGCACTGCTCCTGGCAATTGTGCCTCTCGTTGCCCTGAGCAATGTGTTGCGCATTGCCATCCTGCTGGTGGTGGCCGTTGTCTTTGGCCAAGAAGTGGCATTGAGCTACTACCATGACTGGTCCAGCCCAATTCTGTTCCTGATGGCGCTGGGGTTGCTGCTGGTGCTAGGAAAGGTCCTTGGATGCTCTCGCATTCGCGACGATATCTTCTGATCATTGGCGTGCTGAGCGCTGCTATCGGCCTGACGTGGGCCCAGCGCTGGACCGCAGCCGCCAACATGCCTGATGAAGCGGTGCAGGCGGCAGGAACACCGCTTGGCACGGCAGATGTGACTCAGGCCCAAACCTACTTTGTCGATGTGGAGGGCTGGTATCGCATCACTCCCTATGAGACGGTTGTCCGCAGTCCGCTGGATCTGACCGGCGGCACAAGTGAAGAGGTCGCCCGTTCCTTGCCCGCCACGCTCGGCGACTGGCAGCAGATGGGCCAGGATCAGTACATCGCTGATGACCCCGCCGTAGTCTACTA
>JASFOV010000342.1:0-5536 GCA_050116355.1 Anaerolineae bacterium | reverse complement strand
CACAGCAGTCGGGCTACGAGATCGTCAGCCACCGGCTCGATTTCTACGGCGTTTGCCCCGATTGCCAGGAGGGAGACTAGGCAAGCGGCTACGCCTCCTTTTTGGCGGATTATGGAGATTGAATCTACGTAGGATGCAACCCCTGCAAGATGCTGGAAGCGAGAAAGGAGGTTCAGTATTGTCAGTATAATAAGGCATAACCCTCACTGCATAAATACCCCGGCGCAACCAACGCACAACCATGATGACGCGCCAGGAAGACGTTCTAGACAGGAAATCACACACAAGCAAAGGAGGCAACAGTATGAGCAACGAGAACAAGAGCCCAGAAATGGGCGGAGCTAACCCAAGCAAAGCCGGCGGGGGCCCGTCGAACCAGGACTGGTGGCCGAATCAGTTGAACTTGAGTATCCTGCACCAGCATTCCTCCCTATCCAATCCGATGGGCGAGGACTTTGATTACGCTGAGGAGTTCAAGAAACTCGACCTGGACGCCGTGAAGCAGGACCTCTATGCGCTGATGACCGATTCGCAGGAGTGGTGGCCGGCCGATTACGGTCACTATGGCGGGCTCTTCATCCGGATGGCGTGGCACAGCGCCGGCACCTACCGCATCGGCGACGGCCGCGGCGGCGGGGGGACCGGCAACCAACGCTTTGCCCCGCTCAACAGCTGGCCGGACAACGTCAACCTCGACAAAGCGCGCCGTTTGCTGTGGCCGATCAAGCAAAAGTACGGCAAGAAACTCTCCTGGGCCGACCTGATGATCCTCGCCGGCAACTGCGCGCTGGAGTCGATGGGATTCAAAACCTTCGGCTTCGCCGGTGGGCGCGCGGACATTTGGGAGCCGGAAGAGGACATTTACTGGGGGCCCGAGAGCGAGTGGCTCGGCGACAAGCGCTATTCCGGCGACAGAGAACTCGAGAACCCTCTTGCCGCCGTGCAGATGGGCCTGATCTATGTCAATCCGGAGGGCCCAAACGGCAATCCAGATCCGGTCGCCTCGGGACGCGACGTCCGCGAGACCTTCGCCCGCATGGCCATGAACGACGAAGAGACCGTCGCGCTCGTGGCCGGTGGGCACACCTTCGGCAAGAGCCACGGCGCTGGCGATCCGGCGCTGGTCGGTCCGGAGCCGGAGGCCGCCCCCATCGAGCAGCAGGGTCTCGGCTGGAAGAGCAGCTTCGGCAGCGGCAAGGGCGGCGACACGATCGGTGGCGGCCCCGAAGGTGCCTGGAAGCCGAATCCCACCAATTGGGATATGGGCTACCTGAAGGTGTTGTTCAAATACGAGTGGGAGTTGGTCAAGGGCCCGGCCGGCGCTTGGCAGTGGCACGCCAAGGACGTGGACGAAGAGGACATGGTGGTTGACGCACACGACCCGTCGAAGAAGCACCGGCCGATGATGACCACGGCAGATCTCTCCCTTCGCTACGACCCGATCTACGAGCCGATCGCACGGCGCTTCCTTGAAAATCCCGACGAGTTCGCCGATGCGTTCGCCCGCGCCTGGTTCAAGCTGACCCACCGCGACATGGGCCCCCGCTCTCGCTATCTTGGCCCAGAGGTCCCGGAGGAAGAGCTCATATGGCAGGACCCGCTGCCCGCCGTCGATCATGAGCTGATCGACGCGCAGGACATCGCCGAGCTGAAGGACAAGATCCTCGCCTCGGACCTATCGATCCCAGAGTTGGTCTCGACCGCCTGGGCCTCGGCATCCACCTTCCGTGGCTCCGACATGCGCGGCGGCGCCAATGGGGCGCGCATCCGTCTCGCCCCCCAAAAGGATTGGGAAGTCAACCAGCCTGAGCAACTGGCGAAGGTGCTCGAAACCCTGAAGGGCATCCAAGAGGAGTTCAACAGCGCGCAGTCCGGCGACAAGAAAGTTTCACTCGCGGATGTGATCGTTCTGAGTGGATGCGCTGCTGTCGAGCAAGCGGCCAAGAATGCCGGTCATAATGTGACCGTTCCCTTCACACCGGGCCGCACGGATGCGTCCCAGGAACAAACCGACGTGGACGGATTTGCCCCACTCGAACCGGCTGCGGACGGATTCCGTAACTACCAGAAAGCCAAGTACTCCGTATCGGCGGAGGAACTGCTGATCGATCGTGCGCAACTCCTGACGCTGACCGCCCCGGAGATGACGGTTCTCATTGGCGGCATGCGTGCCTTGAATGCCAACTTTGAACAGTCCCAGCACGGCGTCTTCACCAATCAACCAGGGACGCTCACCAATGACTTTTTCGTGAATCTGCTCGACATGAGCACAGAGTGGAAACCGGCCGCGGAAGACGGAGACGTGTTCGAAGGTCATGATCGCGAGACAGGCGAACTCAAGTGGACCGGCACCCGCGTCGACCTCATCTTCGGCTCGCACTCCCAACTGCGGGCCTTGGCGGAGGTCTATGCCTCTGAAGACGCCCAGGAAAAGTTCGTGAACGACTTTGTAGCGGCGTGGGACAAGGTAATGAACCTTGATCGCTTCGACCTTGCCTAACCGCAGCAAGACCGTGTACACGGCACAACGCCGCTGCCCCCTGATGGGGCCGAAGAGCATCTGATTTCGTTCTTGTAGGCAAAACTGGGTCTGTACGACAAAAAGGCCGGGGCTGAGAGATGAATCTCTCAGCCCCGGCTTGGTATTTGGTCTCCAGCTGGGCGGCCTACGCAGGTGGGCCAGCGGGCAAGTGAGGAGAGGGGTGCGTTTGCCAGCCTTGACATTTGTCCTCTACTATGCCATAATCTCTCCATACTCCTCACACGATCAAGCGGTTGACGGGTACGTTGGGCCAGCCCTGGATAATTGCGGTCTGGTGCTTTAGGCGGCACCCGGGAAACCCTCGGGTGCCATGCAGCTGTGCTCCCCCTGTTGTAGCGGAATACGTGGGCTCTTGGCCTACGACCGAAGGAGAAAAATTATGTCAAAAACCGTCTCAATGCTCATCTTGGCGGCGGCGATCGTGCTGGTCATCACCTTGGGCGGCGTTGTAGTTTCCTCAGACGAGCCTACCTCCACCGCTCCAGAGCGCTCGTCACCCGTGGGGACCGCCTTCACCTATCAGGGCTATCTGACGGAAGGTGGCTCGCCTGCCGATGGGCTGTACGCGTTCACCTTCTCTCTGCACGACGACCCCCAGGCGGGGAGCCAGGTAGGGACTACCCAATATCTGGATGATGTCGCTGTTAGGGACGGCCTCTTTGCCACCGAGTTGGATTTTGGCCCCGTCTTTGGCGATACAGCCCTCTGGCTGCAGGTGGGCGTGCGGCCTGCGGCTGGGA
Source organism: Anaerolineae bacterium (assembly GCA_050116355.1). GTDB lineage: Bacteria > Chloroflexota > Anaerolineae > JAAYZQ01 > JAAYZQ01 > JASFOV01. The sequence goes on along the minus strand of JASFOV010000342.1, from coordinate 2,254 downwards.
CCGGGCCATACGATATCCTGACCCCCCGCCAGCGCCTGACACCGACCCCCTTCGCTTTGTACGCTTCGGGCGCGCCATGGGCCGGCCTCAGCGGCCTACCGGGCGACTTTGCCGATCAGGTCGACAATGATACGCTGGCCGGCCTGAGTTGCGGCGAAGGCCAGGTGACCAAGTGGGATGGCAGCCTCTGGATTTGCGACGATGACGATGCGGGTATCACCGCTGTCTATGCCGGCGATGGGTTGCAGGGAGGTGGTGAAACGCTGAGCGTAACCCTCCACATATCCGCTGGTTCTGGCATCTCTGTATCGGCTGAGAGCCTGTCGGTCGCCCCCTCCTTCCAGTTGCCGCAGACCTGCGCCGGCGACCAGACAGCCAAATGGGACGGGAGCCGCTGGGTGTGCAACGACAACACGGGTAGCACCGGCTGGTCGCTGACCGGCAACTACGGCACAACACCAGGCACCCACTTTCTGGGCACGACCGATCCGGCGGCGCTGGAGCTACACGTGGACAGCAACCGGGCCTGGCGGCTGGAGCCGGGCGCCAGCAGTCCGAACGTGCTCGGTGGCTACCACGCCAACGCGGTTGGCGCCGCTGTCTCAGGGGCGACCATCGGCGGCGGCGGCCGGGACCTGGCCATCAACCAGGCAAGCGGCGACTATAGTACCGTGGACGGTGGGGCGGGCAACATGGCGGACGGCTATGCCTCGGCTGTCGGCGGCGGTGAAAGCAATTCGGCCGGCGGCAGCTATGACACAGCCGGCGGCGGCTCGGATAACTCAGTCAGCGGGCCCTATGCCTTTGTGGGTGGCGGGCAGACCAATGCGGTGACGGGTACCCATGCGACCGTGGCCGGTGGGGGCTTCAACCAGGCCACTGCCCCGTATGCAACCGTTGCTGGTGGTTCGAAGAACGAGGCCACCGAGACCCATGGCTCGGTTGGAGGAGGGCGCTACAACAGTGTGACCGGGGCCTACGGCACCATCGCCGGTGGCGGGCCATCGGATCCAGACAACCCCACAACCAGCAACAACCAGGTATTCGATGACTATGGCACGGTCAGCGGTGGGGGCGGCAACGTCGCCGGCGACGACGACGGCGATCCTACGCAACAGACCTACGCCACCGTGGGCGGCGGTATGGACAACACCGCCGAAAACGAGTTCGCCACCATAGGCGGCGGATCGGCCAACTCGGCGAAGGGCTATGCCGCCACGGCAGGCGGCGGTGCAGGCAACAGCGCCAACAACAACTATGCCACCGTCGGCGGAGGGAGTTTCAATGCGGCCAATGCCAACTATGCCACCATCGGCGGCGGCGCAGAGAACATAGTAGAAGGCACACACGGCACCATCCCCGGGGGGAGACAAAACCGTGCGGGTGGCGCCTACAGCTTGGCGGCGGGATACGCGGCCCGCGCCGAGCACACCGGCTCCTTTGTATGGTCCGGAGGGTTCCAGCCCTTCACCACCACCGCCCCCTACCAATACCTCATCGATGCCCCGGGCGGGGTGGGCATCGGCACCAACAGTCCGCCGGAGATGCTGACCGTACAAGGCAGCGGCCTCTTCTTGAGCGAAGGGGAAGCCGTGGCCCGCGGGTCCTTTACCAGCCCCCAGAGAGTGTTGGATAGCCCAAGCGCTGTCTATGCCACCGGCTATGAGGTCTTTGTGACATCAAGCTCGACCAACACCCTGGCCATTTTCGACGCATCAGATCCCGACCAGATCACCTACCTTGGGCATAGCACCAGCAATCTGTCGGGACCCAGTGATCTCTTTGTGGCCGGCCAGCGGGCCTATGTCACCTCCGCATCGAACCACCGTCTGGTGGTCTTTGACGTGTCGGATCCGGCCAACCCCGACTCGCTCGGATCGACGGCTCAGAGCTTGAGCAACCCCGTAGCCCTGTACGTGGCCGGCAAGTACGCCTACGTCGTCTCCAGCGGCGCATCAGACGGGTTGGCCATCTTTGACATCTCCGATCCGCAACACATCCGGCTCAGGGACTTGGCCACCACCTACCTGTCAGGTGCCACTGACGTTTTCGTCGCAGGCAACCATGCCTATGTGACCAGCGGCGCCAACAACCGGCTGGTCATCTTTGACATCTCCGATCCACGCCCCGGCCAGACAGAAGTTGAAGGCTTCTTCGAAGGTTCCTTTGCTGGGCCGCGGGCCGTTTTCGTCAGTGGCCGGTACGCCTACGTGGCCGCCGAAGGTTCCAGCGAGCTGGTGATCGTGGACATTTC
>JASFOV010000341.1:0-5550 GCA_050116355.1 Anaerolineae bacterium | reverse complement strand
CCGTCCTGGTAGCCCTGGCGCACTCCTTCCGTGACGGCAAGATTCAGGTCACCGCCAACAATGTGCGCATCTTGCCCCAGCTCCAGGAAAACGACCGTAAGACCGCAATCTTGACACAGTGGCATCCGCTGATCGCGTGCGATCTCGGCATTCTCCAGGATCTGGTCGAGCACCTCCTGCCCTACCGGAGACACTTCTTGCTCGCGATATGAGCGCAGCACGCTCAAAACATCCTCACCGAGATAGTAGTTGCTCTCGATGCACAGCCGGGCCACCGTTTCGGTGATCTGGCTTGCCTGGATCTCCCGCATCCTGCTACCCTCCCCCTAAAACAAAAGACACCTCAGTGCCTCTGATGAATGAACCAGCTTGGCGTGAGGTGCCTCTCAGCAACTCAATATTCAGCCGTGACAGCCCATGTGCGCGATCCACCTGCGCTTCGCTTGTCACGATTACATGGCCTCCTCATCGAAGCTAGCGAAGTCGATTATACACCCTTGGGCATGATTTGTCCAGTCGTATACCCCACACTGCGACCAGATTAAAGCGGGCAGCCCTGGGGGCTGCCCGCTCGTTATGGTCTACAAACCGGCTTCTTCACGCAGGGCATCGGCCTTGTCCGTGCGCTCCCAAGGAGCGTCGATATCGTCGCGGCCAAAGTGACCATAGGCGGCGGTGGCCCGGTAGATGGGACGCCGCAAGTCCAGATCGCGGATCATGGCCGCCGGGCGGAAGTCAAAGTGCTTCTCGATCAGCTCCAAGATAATCTCGTCGGGCACGCGGCCGGTGCCAAACGTCTCAATGTCGAGTGAAAGCGGTTGGGCCACACCAATCGCATAGCTCACTTGCAACTCCAAACGATCGGCCAGGCCGGCTGCCACCACGTTCTTAGCCACATAGCGGGCATAGTAGGCGCCTGAGCGGTCCACTTTCGTCGGATCCTTGCCCGAGAAGCAGCCCCCCCCGTGGCCAGCCATCCCGCCATAGGTATCGACGATGATCTTGCGACCCGTCAAACCCGCATCCCCCTTTGGACCACCAGTGACAAAGCGCCCGGTCGGATTTACATAGATCTTGGTGTTCTCATCGATCAGACCGTTGGGCACCACGTACTTGATGACCCGGTAAATGATGTCGGCGCGTATTTTCTCCTGATCGACATCGGGCGAGTGCTGAGTCGAAATGACAACGGCCTCGACCCGCTTGGGCTGGCCGTGCTCATACTCGACGGTCACTTGGCTCTTGCCATCAGGCCGCAGATAGGGCAGAATCTTCTCCTTGCGCACCTGGGTCAGGCGACGGCAGAGCTTATGGGCCAGCATGATCGGTAGTGGCATCAACTCCGGCGTCTCTGTGCAGGCAAACCCGACCATCATCCCTTGGTCGCCGGCGCCAATCGCCTGAATCTGCTCTTCGTTCATCTCGCCCTTCTTGGCCTCAAGGGCTTTGTCCACACCCAGGGCAATGTCGGCGCTCTGTTCCTTAATTGAGACCAAAACACCGCAGGTTTCGCCATCAAAGCCAAACTTGGCGCGGGTATAGCCGATATCCAATACCACATCGCGCACCAGGGCGTTTAGGTCGACGTAGCTGGTGGTTGTGATCTCACCCATTACCAGGACCATGCCCGTTGTGACGGCACACTCGCATGCCACACGGGCATTGGGGTCGTCCGCAAAGATGGCATCCAGAACGGCATCCGAAATCTGGTCACAGATTTTGTCGGGGTGACCCTCTGTAACCGACTCGGACGTAAAAAAGTATTGGGGTGACTGCATAAACGTTGTGCTCATTTTCGTTACTCCTCTGTGCTATGGTTTCAGCGCGATGGGTACTCCATCAGGCGGTTCGGTTCCCGCGCAAGTGGCCTGCAGATCACCAGAGTGTTTACGCGGCTCTGCGAGCCAACCGGGCAAGCCCTGAGGTCTGGCTAGGTTCCCTCTTCCCACGAGGCCAGATACTTGGCCTGCTCCGGTGACAACACGTCGATCTCAATGCCCATGGCTTCTAGCTTGAGAGCGGCAATTTCCTTATCGATCTCCTCTGGCACTGGGTAGACGGTCTTTTGCAGCGCATCCGCGTTCTGCACCATAAACTCGGCAGAGAGCGCCTGGTTGGCAAAACTCATGTCCATGACAGCAGAGGGATGGCCTTCGGCAGCCGCCAGGTTGATGAGCCGGCCTTCGCCCAACAGCGAGATTCGCCGGCCATCATGCAGGGTGAATTGCTCGATGAAGGGACGTGGCTCGTGCACCGCAGCGGCCATCTCCTGCAAAGCAGGGATATTGATCTCTACGTTAAAGTGACCGGAATTGGCCACGATGGCCCCATCCTTCATCACTTCAAAGTGTTGGCCATCGATGACGTTCTTGTCACCAGTGGAGGTTACAAACAGGTCACCGACCCGGGCCGCTTCTTGCATGGGCATAACCCGGTAGCCATCCATGACCGCTTCCAGCGCGCGAAGCGGATCGACCTCGGTGACGATTACATTGGCGCCCATACCCGCCGCGCGCATAGCAATGCCCCGGCTGCACCAGCCATATCCACCCACCACCACGTTCTTACCCGCCAGCAGGATATTGGTGGCGCGCAGAATTCCATCGATGGTGCTCTGCCCAGTACCGTAACGATTGTCAAAAAAGTGCTTGGTGGTCGCGTCGTTGACGGCCACAATGGGATAGCGCAGCACGCCATCCGCGGCCATCGCCCGCAGGCGGATGACGCCGGTCGTCGTCTCTTCCGTCCCGCCGATGATGCCATCGAGCAGATCGGTGCGATCCTTGTGCAACACGCCGACCGTGTCGGCGCCATCATCCATCGTCAACTGGGGCGAATGGTCCACGGCCTGATGAATGTGGCGATAGTACGTATCGTTATCCTCTCCCTTAATGGCAAAGGTGGGCACGTCGTATTTCGCCACCAGCGCTGCCGCCGCATCATCCTGAGTGCTCAGCGGGTTGCTGGCGCACAGGCGCACATCAGCCCCCCCTGCCTTGAGCGTGCGCATCAGATTGGCCGTCTCGGTCGTAACGTGCAGACACGCCGCCACGCGGATGCCTCGCAAAGGTTTCTCTTTCTCAAAGCGCTCGCGAATCAGCCGTAGAACTGGCATCTCCTGCTCGGCCCATTCGACACGCTTCTGGCCTGCATCGGCCAACTTCAGGTCCTTTACATCATAGGTCTCGGTCACGTCCTTACTCCTTGAATGATTTGGAATGAAAATCGTACGTCATCGGGCTGGTGGTACACTCCGTCCCATGCCTTGCTGGTTGGCCCTACGAAATTCGCTGGACCCCCATGGCACCGGCAACTAACTGGGGATCATGTCCTCCAACTCTGGCGCGTCACCAAAGACTTGGCGATAGCGCGCCACAAACTCGCCTAGAGAGTAGCGGTGGCTCTGAGTTCCATACTGCTCCAAGACGTAGGTTGCGGCCAAGGCCGCGATACGGCCGGTCGTCTGCCAGGAATAGCCGCGCAGCATCCCTTTGATAATCCCGGCCCGGTAGGCATCCCCCACGCCGGTTGGTTCTGACAAGGGTGCGGGCTGCACAACCGGAACGACGAGCTCCCTGCCGTCGGCATAGATCACAGAACCGGCTTCCCCCCTGGTGACAATCGTCGCCTCAGGCAAAGCCAGCAGCTCGGCATCCGGCAGACCGGTCTTGTTCTTGACCAAGCCAAACTCATACTCATTGACGATGAGCATCTTTGCGCCACGCGTGCCCTCCAGTAGATCCTGGGCGCTCAGGCGGATGATCTGCTGGCTGGGATCGTAGATATAGGGGATGCCCAATTCCTGGCATTCCCGCGGGTACTTGACCATGGCCGCCGGCGCATTGGGCGAAACGATGGCCAGGTCGATCGCCTGTTGATCGAGATCGTAGAAGGAAAGGCTATCCGCCTTGGCCATGGCCCCCACGTAAAAACTAGCGATCTGGTTGTTGTCCAGGTCGGTGTTGACAAAAAACGACGAGGTGAACTCATCTCTGACCTCTACGATAGCCGAGGTATCGACCCCGTTCTCATCAAGCCAGGCGCGGTACTCGCCGAAATCCTGGCCCACAGTGGCCATAACGGTAGGTCGCTCGCCCAACAGCGCCAGGCTATAGGCGATATTCGGCGCACAGCCCCCCCGCTGCTTACGCATGGAATCCACGAGAAAGCTAAGGCTGATCTGGTGGATCTGGTCGGGAAGGATGTGCTCGCTAAATCGCCCGGGAAAGGACATCAAATAGTCATAGGCGACAGAACCGGTGATGATGACATTCATGACTGGGTCCCTCTCTCAGCCGTACCGCGCTTGAAGTGCGTTGGATACCTTGCCGGTCAGATCGAGTACCCACTCCGCGGTCTCTACCGACAGTGAGCCACAACCGCATGAGGGCATGATCAAGGCCGATTGCAGCAGGTCATCCCGGTGCAGGCCCTTTTCGGTCAGGAGGTGCAAGGCCGCGTGAAAACGTTCTACTAGGCTTTCCACCGTTTCCTCCAGCGCCTGGTCGCTGGCAGGTACAATCCCCCACGCAATGCTACCTCCCCGCTCCAAAAAAGCACCTACCTCCTCGTGATACAGGGCCAGTTCCTCCGCGTAGCCATACGCGTCCAGGCTGAGGATGTCAACCGTCGTTGACAGCAGCAACGACCAATCGGTGTTCCCACAACAGTGCACGCCCTTCAGACCCTCGATTCCGGCAAACACCTCCTCCATCAGCGCCACAACCTGCCCACGGCTCAAAGAAACAAAGGCTGAACCAAAGCTACTCATATAGGGTTCATCGACCAACACAATAGTCTCCGAGGACAAAGTACGCAGCTGCGCTTCCATCCACGAAGCCTTGAGCCGCAGGTGCTGGCCCACCGCCTCGGCCAATACATCATCATACAGTATCGGCTTGCGATTCCGTTCCACAACCATCAGACCCCAACTGACGGGGCCCGTCACTTGACCCTTTACGACGGGGGACAAGTCCGCATCGCTCTCCAGAAAACGATACAGCCCGGCAGCGTACTGGGGCGAGATCGCCGCAGAATCAACATCGTCGGTCAGGTATGCGACGTAGAGCCGCTCCAGGTCACGGTCCAAGTCCCGCTCGCGGTCCACATAGATCCGCTCGCCCTCGACAACCACACCCGGAAAACATTCGCTGAACTGAACGTACATGTTCTCCACAAAAGCGCGCTGGGGCAACTGGGGCCAGGTTGGAATGTCCAGCGTCCTGAGCGCCAGCTCCAGAGCCGCTTCGGGATCCGTGTGAGGCAAACTTCCAGCGGCCAGCGAGCGCAGCTCTGGCCTGAATTCACTCATCCTTGAACCACCTGTCTCAAGCTCCTGGTAAAGGGCGGATAGGCAATTCCATTCTCGGTGACAATACCAGTCACATAGCGGTGCGGGGTGACGTCAAAGGCCACGTTCAGCACGTGCACCCCCTCGGGCGCCACCTGGCAGCCGCCGGGGTGGGTCACCTCTTCGGGGCCCCGCTCTTCGATCGGGATGTCATCTCCTGTAGGTACCGCTAGATCCACCGTAGAAGTTGGCACCACGGC
>JASFOV010000340.1:0-5550 GCA_050116355.1 Anaerolineae bacterium | reverse complement strand
CAACTGGATCCCCCAGCTGCGGAGCTGGATATCGTCGATGGGGCCATTGAGATAGCCTGGACCTGGTGCACTGCTGCCAGTCAATTCTAACCCTGGCATCTTCTGCGGCTCCTCACCGCGCGCGAATCGGAGGCCCATGACAGCCTCTTCGGCCAAGAGGGTAGCGACACCCGCATCCAGCGTCTCGCCCAGGTAGGGCAGCCAGGTCTTGGAACCGGGAGGGCTGTGCAGAAGGGTTTTGCAGTGATCCAGTACTGCCTTGAGCCCACCCACGGTCTCTACCTCCATCCCCGTGTAACCGAGGATGGTCGGCAGGTAGTAGGCAGTATTGGGAAAGTGGATCTCTTTGTCTGGACCGAACTCTTCCAGCGCCTGCTGCAGCTGGGTATCTAACTCTTTGACAATCAGGTTGGCTCCACGCAGAGCCCGGCTAGCGATGTATCGGGACATTGATACGTTCTCCTTCCTTGGATAGTACCAGGTTCAAAGGCCAGGCAACTGGGAACCGGCGCTCTCGACAAGCTACGGTGATGACTGCTCACACTCGCTTGCAGGCTGCCGGCTCCCAACTCGCCAGCCTGTTAATCCCCAGATTGTACGTATGCCTTGCGGCTGTAGAGATTGCGCTCTTCGGGCGGTACGGCAAAAAACGACTCCAACGGGACGTCGCCGCTCTGACCAAATCGGGCGGGATCGTACTCGACCAGTCCAAGTTCGTCGCGCTTCTTGTCGATATGCTCTAGCGTTTTCTGGACCATTTGCTCGGGGTCGAGGATGAACTCGAGCTTGCCACCGACTTTTGACTCCCAGCCTTCGCTGATCAGGCGGACGACTTCCTCGCTGCCAGATACCGGGTTCTTGGTGCCAAAGATGACATACACACCAGAAGCCACAAAGTAGGTTCCGATGGATAGCGCTTTTTCGCTCATCCACTCCGGCGCCAACCCGACAGCGGGTAGATCGCCGATGTCATCCCCCAAACCGCCCTCGGTGGCCATCTGCGAGGCTACGGTCAGGATGCGAGTGTTGTCCACGCAGGAACCGAGGTGCAGCACCGGTGGGATGCCGATGGCCTCACATACTTCGCGCAGGCCGGGCCCGGCACTCTCCAGAGCTTCCGGGCCTAGAAGGCCCAGCTTGGCGACCGAGATGGCGCTGCAGCCGGTTTGAACAACCAGTACGTCGTTCTTGATCAGCTCTTGCACCACATAGTTGTGCGTATAGTCGTGAGGCGTGCGCGCGTTGTTGCAGCCAACAACTCCGGCAACACCGCGGATGCGTCCGGCGATGATGGCGTCATTCAGCGGGCGGAAAGAGCCCCGGTAGTAGCCACCCTGCATGTAGCGCAGGTACTCGTGCGAGAACCCGGCAACCAAAGGTGCGGTAACGTTGGGGATGTACACCTTCTCAGTCTGCCCTCGGTTCGGGAAGTTGTCGATGCCCTCTTTAACGATCTCTTTGGCGATCTTGAGCGCCTCGTGTTCGTTGAACTCGATGTGTGTGGCGCCTGTGATCTTGGCCTTGCGCGAGGTCGTGATCAGTTTGGTGTGATATTGCTCGGCAACGGGCACCAGCGCCTGCATGATGCACTGAATATCGACCACCATCGCCTCTACGGCACCCGTGGCAATTGCCAACTCCTGGCTGAGGAAATTCCCGGCCGTCTTGACCCCCTGACGCATCAGCGTCTCGTTGGCCGTGCAGCAGATCCCGGTCAGGTTGATGCCGGTGGCGCCTTTGGACTTGGCGTATTCGAGCATCTCAGGGTCTTGGCAGGCCATCAGGATCAACTCGGACAGGAGCGGTTCGTGCCCGTGAATGATGATGTTGACCTGATCTTCCTCCAGGCTGCCCATGTTGACCTCGCTGGTCAAAGGGACCGGCGTCCCAAAGAGGATATCGGTGACGTCGGTCGAGAGCATGGAGCCGCCCCATCCGTCCGAGAGGGCGGTACGCAGAGCGTGATCGAGGATGTGCTCGGCGTCTTGGTCGTTGCCAATGTGGGTTCGGTGCAGAGTCTCGACCACTTCGCGGTCAACGCCACGTGGCGCAATGCCTAACTCGTGCCAGATCTCTTGTCGTTTCTTGGGTGCCCGTTCCAGATACTTCAGCGAGCCCCGCTGATTTCCAAACTCGGCCAGGGCTTTCTCGGCCACATCCTTGGCGATGTCAAGGGTCTCTCGCCCTTCATAGGGGATCCCCAGGAAATGGGCTACTTCGACCAACTTGGCCGTGTCGCGGATGCGATAGTCGGGGGCTTCGCCTTCGGCAACGGCCAGCAGAGCCAGGGTCATATCGCGCCCGTGGTCCGAGTGCGCAGCGGCGCCGGCCGCGATCTGACGTGCGAGATTGCGCGCCACTACGGTTTCTACTGTGGCACCGCAGATGCCGGTCTTGACCTTGCCCACCAGGCGACATGGGCCCATGGCACAGATCTTGCAGCACACGCCATCACTACCAATGGGGCAGGGTTTGATCCTTTCGGCGCGGTCGAACGCCGTCTCAATGCCCTTCTCGCGCGTAATCTCCAGCATCTGTTCAACGGCCGGGTCGGCAGTCACTGTAGCATACTTTGACATAATCTTCCTTCCTTCTAGCGTATGGTACCTCTCATATGGCAAGTCACGTTGCCTAATACTTGCGGTGATCCCCTGACATTTCCAAGTCGCGCAGATCGGTTTCGGTGACGCGTTCCTGTAACTTGAACCAGTCCGAGGAGTCGTCTGTACGTTCAGGATGGGTGGGCAGTTGGGGGGCTTGGGCGATGTCGTAGCCTTTTTCGGCTAGCGCGGTCTTGAGAGAATCCTGATCGACGGTGGTGGGGTCATACTCAATCACAATGTCCTTGTACAACGCACTGGCGCGAACATCTTGAACCCCACTAACTTGACCTAGTGCTTCTCGCACTGCCAGGACATGATGGTCGGCCCACATCGCTGGAATGCTAAAGGTCACTTTTTCCATCCAATTACCTCCTTTGGTAGCAGCAGTTTTGGTGCTCACAGGGCAATTATAGCACAAAGCCGTCACATTGCAAACTTTTGCACCCGACAAAGTTATAAACGCACATTGTCAAAGATGGGGAGGGCAATTCACCCTCCCCATCTCGGTGGTCGCAGTTAGAACCCCCCAATGACGGGGACCTCATCCTTGCTAGAAGAGGCCAACAACGTTGCCAGTCTCCAGATCCAGATCCACATCGGTGAATGCGGGGCGCGTCGGCAGACCAGGCATGGTGCGCATCGTCCCACACAGCGGGAAGATGAATCCGGCACCTACACTGGCCCTCACGTCGGTGATAGGCAGGGTCCAGCCTCGTGGTGCCCCTTTGAGTTTCGGATCGTGGCTAAAGGAGAGGTGCGTCTTGGCCATACACAGTGGTAGATGGCTCAGACCCATCTCGGTAAAGAGCTTGATCTTGGCTTCGGCTTCCGGGGTGTACGATACACTGTCGGCGCGATAGATCTCCTTGGCCACGGTCTCTATCTTTTCCTTGATCGAGTACTCGTCAGGATACAGGAACTGGAAGTTGCTGGGCTGCTCGCAAGCCTCGACAACGGCCTTTGCCAGTTCGGCACCGCCGGCCGCACCTTCCATCCAAACCCGGCTTTCGGCTACGTCAAAGGCACCGGTTTCTGTAGCCCGCTTGCGGATCAGCTCGATCTCGGCATCGGTGTCGTCTTTGAAGCGGTTGATGGCCACCACAACCGGAACACCGAACTTGCGGGCGTTTTCGATGTGCTGCAACAGGTTGGGCAGGCCGGCCTCCAGAAGTTCGAGGTTCTCTTCGACGTAGGCCTTGTTCAGCGGCTGTCCGGCGACTACCTTGGGGCCGCCGCCGTGCATCTTGAGTGCGCGGACGGTGGAAACCAGCACAACGCAGTTGGGCTTCAACCCGCTGTAGCGGCTCTTCAAGTTCATGAACTTTTCCATGCCGCAGTCGGCGCCAAACCCGGACTCGGTCACGACATAGTCCGCCAGGCGCAGGGCAATCTTGTCGGCAATGATCGAGCTGTTACCCTGGGCGATGTTGGCAAAGGGGCCGCAGTGGACGAATGCCGGGCTGCCGGCCAGCGTCTGCATTAAATTCGGCTTGATGGCGTCCTTGAGCAGCACGGTCATGGCACCGGCCACATTCAGATCTTCGGCCGTGATCGGCTCAACAGTTTGGACGTGGGTCAATCCACCCTTCTTGCTGGTGCCGATGATGATACGACCCATGCGCTCGCGCAGATCAGCCAGATCAGAGCACATGGCCAGCGCAGCCATGATCTCCGAGGCGACAGTGATGTCGTAGCCGCCCTCGCGTGGCACGCCGTCATTGATCGTTCCTAGGCCGATGACGATATTGCGCAGGGAAGCATCCGAAACATCCACAACCCTCCGCCACTGGATCGAGTACGGATCGATGTTAAGACGGAACATGCGCTCTTTGGCCTCGTCGCTCAGATCCGAGGGCTTTTCCGACTCAATGCCCAGCTTTTCCAGGCGCTTGCGCATGGAGGGGGTGTACTCGTCGTCGGGGCACAGGGCTTTGGCCAGATAGTCGCTGCTCCAGCGTGCCTCTTTGGCCAGGCGGTTGTCGACGGCCGCGGCCAATAGGTTGTGCGCCGCACCCACCGCATGAATGTCGCCCGTCAGGTGGAGGTTAAAGTCCTCCATGGGCACTACCTGAGAATAGCCGCCACCGGCCGCGCCGCCCTTGATACCGAAGGTCGGTCCCTGGGAAGGCTGGCGAATGACTGTCATGACCTTCTTGCCGATGTAGTGCAGGCCCTGGCTGACGCCAATGGTGGTAACCGTTTTGCCTTCACCCAGAGGGGTGGGGGTGATGGCGGTCACGTCGATGTACTTTCCTTGAGGGCGATCCTTGAATTTCTCAATAACGTCCAAATGAACCTTGGCCTTGTACTTGCCGTACAAGTCCATGTCGTCCTCGGTCAGTCCCAGATCCGCAGCAATCTCCATGATGGGGCGCAGTTTGGCCTCTTGGGCGATGTCAATGTCGCTGGGTACTGGTTGCTTGACTTCTACTAGCATCTTCTACCTCCTTGTATATGGGTTTCTCTATTCATGGCAACTCTGCCATTGGCTGCAGTCCTCAGAGCGCGATTGTGAGAAGAATCACACCGATTAGTCTACCACATGCCCTGGGCATTGTCAAACATCTGGCACGGGTGGACCAGCGCCCGACTGCTTCCTATGCGGATCTCTAGCTCGCTTGGCGTTTGGCTGCCTCCAGCACATTGAGGCACAGCATGATGTTGGTCATGGGGCCTGTTCCGCCAGGTACGGGCGTGATCAGGCCGGCGACTCCTGCGGCTTCCTCGTAGGCCACGTCGCCCACCATGTTGCCGTCGACATCGTTGACGCCGAAATCGATGACGACCGCGCCGGGTTTGACCCAGTCGCCTTTGACCATCTCTGGCCGTCCCACTGCTACGCACAGAATGTCCGCTTCGCGGCAGACGCCCGGCAGATCCTTGGTGCGTGAGTGACAGACGCTAACCGTCGCATTCTCACGCATCAGCAATAAAGCCATCGGTTTGC
>JASFOV010000339.1:0-5562 GCA_050116355.1 Anaerolineae bacterium | reverse complement strand
CGTAGTCGACTCTTCTTCAGGGGCCTCTGTCGCCTCAGGCGGGGCTTCTGTCGGTTGCGCTGGAGCTGCCGTTGGCTCTGGGGTTGGCCCGCATGCAGCCAGTAAGGAAGCAAAGATGACCAACACCAGCAGCAAGGAAAATACTGAACGCTTAGACATTTTTCTCTCCTCCTACATTGAATGTACGGACATAGTTGACAATTTGTAGTCTCTTTGATTGAATCCCGACTTTCACCCCCCTTCTCCGAAAACTTGGGCATCCTGATGCATGGCGCACCTGGCCTTGCCCGGCAATTTGATCATAAAACCAGCCATGCCACAAATTCGTTTTCACGTTTGTGAAAGGCGGAATCAAGTATATCAGAGGACCCCTGATCTGTCAAGCAGCCGCGAAACGCCTCATTTGTGGCCAGATTGAGGAGGGAGCACCCCCAGGTGCGACCGGACATTAACGTCTCATCGCCGGTCAACCGCCAAGCCGGAGCGCAAGTACATTTGGTTCCCGATCCGGTGACTGGACCAAACCCGGAGCGACCGGCCCCAGTCAACGTTCGTTTGACTCAGGATGCCTTTTTTGTTATAATAACCTCGAGCTCTGCAGCCGAGGTCGAGTCCAACGGCGGATCAAGCGTCCAGTCGCAAGAGGCCTCCAGGCGCCCAACACCGGGAACTTGCCTAGCATGAGGGCAGGAGGAGTCCGACTGGCGCCGCCGGAAATCACATAGAGGTGAGGCATATCGCATGCAGAACGTTCCAGAAGCACCTCGCGGTCTCTTCGCAGGCCAGAAAGGTCGGGCGCGAAAGGAAGTCTTGACCGCCTACCTCTTTCTACTCCCCGCTATTCTTATTATCTTTGTCTTTGGCCTGTGGCCCGTGGTCCACGCTCTCTACGTCAGCATGCACAAATGGGTGATCAAGCCCAAAGGCTCCCAGTGCCTGTCCTACTGGTTGGCCTCATTGGGATTCGGTTCCGAAACGGCGCTGGACCAGACCGACTGTATCGGGTTGGACAACTATGTCGAGCTCCTGGGGCTGCAAAACACAGGGGCCGTCATCGGCATGATCCTGGCTGTGATCTTGGGCGTGCTGGCCTACAGCTTGTGGAAACGGACAAAGCGGGCTGGATCCAGCAACTGGCTCCTCTTTGGGGGGGCGGGCCTGGCCGTCCTGGGCGCCGTTTTCCTTCTGGTTCGTGCCCTGCCTGGCCTGCTCGATTCGGGGGAGTGGACGTATCTGGTCAGCGCCGGCCTACTGTTGCTGGCCTGGCTGGTGTGGCGAGGGGCCTCGCAGGTCGACTCCACCTTCAAATTGATCCTACGCCTGGTGTCGATGAGCGCCTTGGTCGCGGCGGCGCTATTCTTCTTCTTTGTGGACTTTCAGCGCATGTGGGATCTAGGCAACCAGGACTTTTTTCGCTCCCTGATCTACACCGTGTTTTACTCGGTTGGAACCGTTCCCGTGCAATTGGGCGTTTCGCTGCTCCTGGCCTATATTCTCTACCAAGGTGTACGGGGCCAAGGCGCATTCCGCCTGCTGTACTTTATGCCCTACATCGCTCCCTCGGTGGCCACGGCCGTGGTCTTCCGCCGCATCTTTTCGCTGCGGGATACAGCCCTGATGAACCAGTTTATCGGCCTGTTTGGAATTCCACCGTTGCGCTGGTTACAAGAAGCCCGAGGCGTCAATCTCGTCCTCCTGGATTTGATCAACGAGATGTTTGGCACCACCTTGGTCTGGCCCGAGTTCTCCGACCCGCTGAATACCATTCTGATCGGTCCCAGCCTGGCCCTGGTGTCGATCATCATCTACAACTGGTGGGTATTCGTCGGCTACGATACGGTCATCTACCTGGCCGGATTGGGCGCCATTCCTGGTGAGCTGTACGAAGCCGCCGAGATCGACGGCGCGGGACGGTGGGCCCTCTTTCGAAGGATCACCATCCCCCTGCTGTCGCCGACCACCTTCTTCCTGACCATCATTGCCACCATCGGCACCTTCAAAGCCTTCAACCACATCTTTATGATGAAGGAGCTCGCCGCCCGGGAAACGGTGGATACGGCCAGCATTCTGATCTTTGAGACGTTCCGTGGCAACGGCCAGTTCGGAGAGGCCGCGGCCATGGCCTTCATCCTGTTCGGCATCATCTTGATCTTGTCACAGATCCAGAACCGCGTGGGGGAAAAGCTGGTGTTCTATGGCTAGGTCTACGAGCTATGGTTCGGGCTGGCTCCGCTGGCGCCGCCGTATCTCACGCGGTCTCTTGTACATGATCCTCGTACTTGGGGCCATCATCATGGTTCTGCCCTTTCTGTGGATGCTCAGCACCTCGGTGATGAGCCTGGGCGAGGCCAATTCGGGTCGCATGTTGCCCCGCACCGCGCGCTTGGGCTGCCCTTATGTAAATCTAATTAAAATGGACAGGGTAGGGACCGTCACTGGCTTTGCCGTCGGCCCCGAGGTACGGGATGGGGAGCAAGAGCTGCCCACCAACAGTTACTATGTTGAGGTCCAGCAAGAAGAACCGGCCACGGCCTGGCAGTTCCGGCTGGTGAACAACGACGCCGAACCGATCGCGATCGTGCCCGTGAACGATCCAGGGGGAGCCCTGACCGAGGAATGGCAAGCTATTCCCAGCGGCGGGGGAGAGGTTGACACCGGCCGGGGGCTGTCCTTTGCCTTTGCCGCGCCAAGCACCTACCCGGCCGATACCAGCCTGGACCGGAGATCGGGTGCTGCGCGCACCGACTATGTCAATTGTTGCCAATATCCGACCGATGTCCTGCAGCGGCAGGTGGCCGAACGCGCTGAACGGCAGTACTCGGGCCGCCCTATACCCGACGACCTCAGCGACTGCCGCAGCGCAGGCCGCAAGATCGGGTACTTCTTCCTGGAGTTCATTGGGGGCAACTACTGGCGAGCCTGGACGAACGCCAATTTCAACGAGTATGTTTGGAACAGCATCCGCCTCGTCGCCATCACGCTGGTGGGCATTCTCATCGTCTCAACCCTGGCCGCCTACGCCTTTGCCCGGATGACGTTTCCCGGGCGCAATCTGTTGTTCGCGCTACTGCTGTCGACGATGATGATCCCTGAGACGGTGACCATGATCCCCAACTTTCTGACGATTACCGGCAACAACCCCTTCCTGCCCTTTATCAACTGGTACGACAATTGGCCGGGGTTGACCATTCCCTTCATGGCCGGATTCTTTAACATTTTTTTGCTGCGCCAGTTCTTTGCCCAGATCCCCGACGAACTATGGGACGCGGCGCGCATCGATGGGGCGGGCCATCTGCGCTTTTTGACGACGGTCGTACTGCCCCTATCCAGAGCACCGATCATGACCGTGATCATCTTTGCCTTCATCGGCTCGTGGAACGCCCTGCTGTGGCCGCTGATCGCCACCAAGGCCGGTTCCGATTGGTGGCCCATCTCGGTCGGATTGCAGAACTTTGTGAACGAGGCCGGGCCAGACACTAATTTGTGGATGGCAGCAGCGACCATCAGCATGCTGCCGGTGCTGATCCTGTACTTTTTCGCCCAGCGGCAGTTCATCGAAGGGATTGCGACCACCGGACTGAAGGGATAGCGATAGACTGTCTATAGCGGAACCCGGCTTGAGGCCGGGCTGCTGCAAAGTCACTTGACAGATTCCTGACCTGGTATACAAGAGCTCGATTCCGTCATTGCGAGCCGCCAATGGCGGCGCCCGTCCTGGCGTCCAGGCCAGGGAAGCAAACCCCAATATAGTAAGGGGAGATTGCTTCAATCGCTCCGCTCTTTCGCAATGACGATTTGGCAACAGCCGTACGGCTTGAGGCCGGACATGCTCCGTTCGGAGCCGATGGAGTCCTGGGCCTGAGCGAAAAAAGGAGGTGAGGCCCGTCACGAGAAGCCCGACAAGTTGCCTGGATGGCTCACGGGGACACAGCGTTCCCCACTATCATCAAAGATCTGGAGGAGAACACGTACGATGAGCAAGAAATGGTTATACCTACTGGTTATCGCCGTATTGGTGCTGCCGATGATCCTGACCGCCTGCGGCGCCACCGAGGAACCAGCACCGACAGAGGTGCCCGCGGTCGAAGAACCGACGGCCGCACCCGAGGAGCCGGAAGAAGCAACGGCCGCCCCCGAAGAACCGGCGGAGGCCGAAGGCTACGAAAACGTGGATCCGACCGGTGCCACCGTTCTGTGGTGGCACAACCACACCACCATCCGCGACGAGGCCCTACAGGAGATGGTGGCCGAGTTTAACGCCAGCAACGAGTGGGGCATCGAGGTCACCGCCGAGTATGCGGGCGCCTACGACGAGATCTATAACAAGATGCTGGCGGCCATCGCCGCCGACGACCCCACTCTGCTGCCCCAGTTGACGGTAGGCTATGCCAACACCTTCGGCAAGTACATGCTGGCCGACGCCTTGGTGGACATGGACCTGTTCGTCGACAGTCCCACGTGGGGCCTAACCGCCGAAGAGAAGGCTGACTTTTTCCCGGGCATCTTTGAATCCGATGTCAGCCCGCTGTTTGGCGACGGCCACTACCGCATGGGCTTCCCGCCCAACCGCTCGATGGAGGTCCTGTACTACAACCAAGAGTGGCTCGCCGAGCTGGGCTACGACGGCCCGCCCACAACCTGGGATGAGTTCAAAGAGATGGCTTGCGCCGCCACCGACCCTGACGCGGGCACCGTTGGTCTCACCGTCGGCGAGGGCGCCTCGTTCATGGCCGGCCTGACCTTCAGCCGGCACGGGACCTATTACCTGGAAGACGGCAGCGCCTTCGACTTTACCAACGAAGCAGTCACCGACTCTATGCGCTTCATGAAGGAACTGCTTGATGAGGGCTGCTTCGCCCGGCCGGCCGAGCGCTACGGCGAGCAGGCCGACTTTGGCAACTACAAGACCCTCTTTACCGTCGGCTCCAGCTCGGGCCTGCCCTACTATGACCAGGCGGTCATCGGCGGCGAGCAAGGCGAGTTCCTGTGGAGCGTGGCCCCGCTGCCCTACGCGGGCACCGGCGACGAACCAGTGCAGAACATCTACGGCGGCAGCGTGGCTGTCCCCAAGACCACGCCGGAGCAAGAACTGGCGGCCTGGCTGTTCGTCAAGTGGCTGACCTCCCCCGACATGCTGGCGCGCTGGGCCAAGGTCAGTGGCTACTTCCCCGTCCGCCAGTCGGTCGCCGCGGAGATGGCCGACTACTTTGACGCCAACCCGGCCTACAAGACCGCGTTCGAACTCCTGCCCTACGGCACCTTCGAGGCGCAATGGTGCCCCTGCTACGAGGAAGTGCGCAACTACATGGCCGATGCCTTTAGCGCCATCCTCGACGGGGCCGATATCGATTCCACCCTGACCCAGCTCGAAGCGGACGCCAACGTCAGCCTCGAGGAGAATATGCCCGGTGTCGCGGTCCTGGAGACCCCGGTACCGACCGAAGAGCCGGAAGAAGAAGCGCCGCCGGAGGCTGAGGGTGGCGGCGGCACCTTTGTCTTTGGCCGTGGCGGCGACTCGGTGCAGCTGGACCCGGCCATCGTCACCGACGGCGAGAGCTTCCG
>JASFOV010000338.1:0-5595 GCA_050116355.1 Anaerolineae bacterium | reverse complement strand
AAAGAAGAGGCGGACTGGAACGACATCGAAGCGCTCTTTGAGGTGCTGCACGACGATCAACGCACCAGCGACCCGGCCGCGTGGCGGGCAGACCTGGAATCGATCTTTGATGTGGATGCGTTTCTGGAGTGGCTGGCCATCGCCGCGGTCATCCAACACTGGGACGCTTACGGCTCCATGAGCCACAACTACTATCTGTACCACGATCCCGACACGGACCAACTGGAATGGATCTCGTGGGATCACAACATGGCCCTGTCGGCGGGCCAGGACAGCCGCGGCGGACGGGGCGGTCCCGGTCCAGGCGGCCGCAGCGTCTCGCTGGACAAAGCGGACATCGATGAGCATTGGCCCCTGATCCGCTTCCTGCTCGACGATCCGGTCTACTATGCGCGCTACGTGGACTACCTGGCGGAAACGGTGGACGGGCCGTTCAACCCCGACCATATGGTCGAAGCCTACGAGACCTGGGCAGAGCTGATCGCACCCTACGCCATCGCGGACGTCGGGGAGGCGACGTTCGACGCGGCGGTGCAGCAGCTGATCGATGGCGCCTATCAGCGGGCGGAAGCGGTGCAGGCGTTCTTGTCGTCTCACGATGACTGAGGCCAAGGGCGGCGCGGGGGTCGCCAGGTTGCCAGCTTTACCATTTCAAGCATAGTAACGGGCGGCGGCTCTCGGATGGGCGGCTTCCCCGGCGGCGGCCGCTGCTGGAACCCGTAGGTAGTAGGCGTCGATCGCTAGCATGGTGCACCCCGTCCCGGCCTCGCCTTTGAGCCCGGGACGGGTGGGATCTAGCGCAGGATCACCGGCAGATAGAGCAGCCAGCTCTCCTCTAGGCGGAAGGTGACCTCGGCGCTGGGCTCTCCGGCCCGGCCTTCGGCGTCGAGGGGCACCACCCACACGTTGTAGGTCTCACCGCCGGGCAGCCCGGTCAAGACCTGGCTGGTGCCGTTGGTTACCAGCGGGGAAGGCCCCTGGTCGGCCTGGTAGCCGCCCACCGGGAGCCCAGCCGGACCGGCACCGCGGAGCGCGTCGTCGTCCCCCAATAGCACATGGTAGTAGATCAGGTACTTGAGCGCACCCGGAGAGGCCGTCCATTGGACGGTCACCTGGCCCAGATTGCCGGGCTGGATCTGGACGTTCTGGACCGCGGCGGGCGGCAGCGGTAGGCTGGCCGAAGGTGTGGCCGTGTCGGTGTTGGACGGGCCACTCAGATTGCCGCTGGCGTCATAGGCCTGCACCGAGCAGGTGGCCGGTACGCCCTGCAGGCCGTTGACCCGCGCCGTTTCGGACAACGGCGACGTCGCTTCGATGGTGGCGTTGCTCCGGACCTTGCGGGTCAGGACGCCCTGGGTACAGGTGGTCACGTACCCGGCCAGATCGCTCTCGGTATTGGGCTGCCAGCGGCCCACCACGCTGCTGATCCCCTCGGCGCGTGCCCCAAAGTTCTGGGGCGGGGCGGGGGGGATGGTGTCAAAGATGCGCACAGTGCCCGGCGCCGGGACACGCTCGACGGGCAACACCAGGCCCGGGGCCAACATCAGGCCGCAGGGGCTCTGCTGGGTAGGATCGGGGTTGTAGGTCTGGTCCGCGCAGCTGTTGAGCGCGACGGCCGCCTGGTTGTCGATGCGGGCATAGACCTGGTAGGAGCCGCTAGCCAGGTTGGTGATGTCCCAGTTGTAGATACCGTTCGGGGTGAGCGGGATACGCTCGACGATGGGACCCGCGATCTCCTGGGTGGTGGTCAGGCCGCCGGAAACCTTCTCGTAGTATAGGCTCAGCGTGGCCGCACCCGGGGCGCTGATGTTGCTGGTCCAGTCGATGGGGATGCTGGTGCCATCGATCACCTGGTCGGGCAGCGCATTCAGGCTGAGGCTGGGGGCGGGATTGTTGGCAAAGTAGAAAAAGTTGTAGGCGCCGGCGCCCACGCCATTGATCTCGACCGTCCAGTCGCCGGCCGCCGGATCTTGGACGCTGACCATCGTCTGGAAGCCCTTGGTCGTCAGTGTATTGGAGTAGGTCAGGTCGGGAGCAACCACCGAGGGCGGGTTGGAGGTGATGACCCGGTTGCCGGGTGGCGGCTCGTACAGCGTCAGGGAGGCGCTGTTGCTGGTCGCCGCCAGGCCAAAGAGGGCCGAGGGCAACCCGGGCTGGAGTGAGATCACCTGTTGCTGGGGTTGGGCTTCGAGCGACTTGGCCAAGACCCCGGGACTGGCCATCGCCTGCCCGGCCTCGTCGATAAGCACATAGTCGGCGCTGCCCATGATGAAGCTGATCCCGCTATCAAAGCCATAGTAGGCCCCGATATCATAGCCGATGATGGTAAAGGCGCCCATGACGCCCCACTCGTACACGGTGCAGGCGCTATTCTGGCAGAACTCGCCAAAGGCGAACTTGAGCCCGGCCAGCACGATATCGGAGGGCGGCAGGACGACCAGCCCCCACTCGATGATGCTGCCGGTGGCCAGGGTGATCTTGGCCTCAAAGCGCGCAGCGGCGTGGACCGCCCCGTCATCAGGCAGCCAGGAGTACTTGTTCTGCCAGCCCTGGCCCTGCCAGATGTGCATCTTGAGCAGGCCGGTCAGGAGCTCGTTGCCCTCACACAACGCTGCCGGATAGGGGAACTGGCCGGCGTCCACCGTCTTGGGAACACAGGCCTGGACGATGTAGCCCAGGTCGAGGGGGCTCCACGCCACCCAGAAATGGCCGTCGACACCCACGCCGGCCAGGCTGGAGACCTGGATGGCCGCCTGGACCTGCACGTCAAAGAGGCCACGCGAGTCGATGGTCACGGCGCCGGTGAAGAACAGGTTGGACGCCGAGGCGGCCATGCTCATGCCCCGGAAGCCAAAGCGCAGGGTGATGGTTGTATAGCCGGACGAGTTGGGCGCTTGGGGGGCCAGGCTCACCGTGCCGCCGATCAGGTTCAGCCACAGGCCGCTATTGCCGATGGGGATGGCATACTGCGACCCGGTATCGAAGGTGAAGCCCAGCTCACGCAGCGACGTGTCGCACAGCGTAAAGTCGACTTGGATGCGCGCCCCACCCGTGGTGTCGCCGCTGCCCGCATCGGCGTTGGGAATGGCCATGACGGCCTGGCCAATAATCACGGTCTTTTTCTCGGCCGGCGGCCCGACCTGTTGCCCCGGGTTGAGCGGGTCGCGGGGGCGTGGGCACTCGCCAAAGTAGGTGGTCACGGTCGCCTCAAAGGCTTCGAAACTAAAGCTGGTGGTATTGGTGTTGGCCGCCAGGGGATGGTCGGCGCTGAACGCCTCCAGCCGGCCCGGCAGGTTGACCAAAACTAGGTTGGCCGCGTCCTGCACGATCAAGTCAGGCATGGTGTACTCGCGATCGCGGTTGTGTCCCACGGAGGTCATTTCATCCTCCTCCCCGCGCAGGTCAAAACAGCTGTCGCCGCACAATACGGAGGGATTGGCGCCGCTCTCATCCTTGATCGATCTGCCCGGCGGCAGCAAGAGACCTTGGACCGGCAACTGGGCCCCGCCGGTTTCGGCTGGCTGGGCCAGGGTGGCGCCCACCATGCGGATATGGGCAAAGCACGGGATCACGGCGGCGAAACCGGGCAGGACATCCAGCGGGCTGAACTCCAGGCTGTAGCCCGAATTGGGGGCCGTGACCAGCAGCGAGCCAAGGGCAAAGGTCGCGTCCGGAGCCGACACGCTCTGGAGTGTGATGTTACCCTGCAGCGAGGGCCCGCCCTCGACGCTGATCGACCAGGCGGCGTCGAACTCAAAGTCGACGGACGGCTCGCCGGGGGTGGGCGCGACGGTGCGTACGACCGGACCACTGGCTGCCAGCCGGTCGATGCTCATGTCAACCTGGTAGGACCAGCCATTCTTGTCACCGTCCCCGCCCTTGTCGTCTTGGACGTGCATCGGACTCTTGACCAAGAGGTAGGTGTCCTGTGGTGAGGAGATGGCCGTCACCCGCGGGTTGCCCGGGAGGGCACGGAACTCGCCGCGCAGCACCGGCAAGGACGCGATCAGATTGGGATCGGAAAAGTCGGCCATCACCAGCCGGGCATCGGGCGAGGTGAAGATCTGGTTGAGATTGGTATCGCGGGTATAGGTTCCGTTCTTCAGAGCCACCCAATGCACGTCGTCATCGCCATAGCCCAACATGGGCATGACGGGGATGTCGTCGGGATCCTTGGGCCGGGTGGTGCACTGGCTGCCGGAGCAGTCAAAGCCGGCCGGGCTGTAGAGGCGCAGCCGGCCCGCACCGGACCCCAACTCCTGGTAGTAGGTGGGATCGGAAGCAAAGCCGACGGGCGGGCGGCGCAGCTCCACACACTCGCCGTCCAGGGGATAGCGCACCACTTGGTCGTTGTTGGCGCACAGGGTGACTTGGGCGGGCATGTCGATGGTACTGGCCTGCTGGTTGGCATTGAGCAGCAAGAGCCAGCGCCCATCCTGGCCCGGGCCGACCGTGAACTCGATCTCGTAGGCATCCGGCCCGCGGGTGAGGGCCATGCCGCCGGACACGCGGCCGGCATAGGGCAACGCCGCCGGAAAGACCTGGAGATCGTACATCGGCGCGCCGGCCTGGCTGAGGGCCGGGGTGGTGGCGGTGTACGGGATGCGGACCTCGACCGTGGTGTTGGCCGGCAGGTTCAGCTCCTGGCCCTGGACCAGGTCGCGAAAGAGCTCGACCGTGACCTGGGTCTGCGTTCCGACCGGCAGGGACGGCGAAGGCGTCGCATACTGCGTCTGGACATCGTACAGCTTGCCGTTGTGGAACTCGGTCGGCTGGTTGTCGGGCTGGACCCGTACCCCCAGCGCGCCTTGGTCGCCATTGACCACCAGGTAGTTGGGCTGCCACTCGTAGTCGGCGTTGAGCGATGCCGGCTTGCCCGCGTCGGAGGAGACCAGGAGCTGGCCATCGGCGTCGATCAAGTCCAGGGGCACATTAGGGCTCAACCCATCGGCGGGCGGCGTCCGGCCCTGGGCCGCGACGACCTGCCAGCGGTTGGCGACCGGCGCCGGGAAGCGGTACTCGTGGAACTGGTAGCGATAGCTCTGCAGCGGGATGGCCGAGGGCACACTGATGAGCTGGGTGAATTCGGCGCTGGGCAGCTGGCTGGAACTGTAGGTGACCAGCAAGCCCAGCCCGGCGCCATCGGCTGTGGCCTGGGAGGTATCGCCCAGGTTGGCCACCACGTCGTCCAGGTTGCTCCAGTTGGCCGAACTGGGGAAGCACATCCGGGTCGGGTGGGTAAAGACGGGGTCGCCGACCACGGGTGGGAACTCGGTCTCGAAAAAGTTCCAGTCCTCCCAGAACAATCGGAGGGCAAAGCCGTGATTCGACGCCGGATTGGCGTACCAGCCCTGGACCACACTGGTCGCGTCCCAGGTGGTCACGGGCAGGGCATCTTTGTTGGGCGTCCCAGGATCGGCTTTCTTGATGAGAGCCAGCTTGGCCGGGTCGGTGCTGGCCATGCCGGCCGGATAGCTGTTGGTGGTGATCACGCCCGGAGTCAACAGGTCATCGGTCCAGTCCTCGGTCATCTCCAGCAGGTACGTCGGCTGGCGGGCGATGCGATCGCTGTAGTACTTGTGCGAAGGGTCGTCG
>JASFOV010000337.1:0-5603 GCA_050116355.1 Anaerolineae bacterium | reverse complement strand
CCGTCCACCTTGGGATCTGCGGTCACAGTCTCCAGTGCAAAACGGTAGCGGTCGGGCGAGGCGTCACCCAGCACATCCACCGGATTGGCAGCACTGGCCGCATTGGGTAGGTGTTGTTCGAGGGTTCGGATGGTCTCGAGTTCAAAGTGGGCCAACGTCAACCCGGCCCGCTCCAGGGCATCCGCTGCCAGAATCCCCGGTCCGCCGGCGTTGGTCACAATCGCAATCCGTTCCCCCTGCAGCGGCGGCTGGTAGCCCAGGCCTAGCGCCATGTCAAAGAGCGACTCCAAAGAACTAGCCTGCAATACACCTGCCTGCAGAAAAGCAGCCTGATAGGCCTGTTCAGATCCAGCGAGGGATCCGGTATGAGACGATACAGCCCGTGCACCTGCCGGTGTCACTCCAGACTTGATGGCAATGACGGGCTTCAAGCGAGTGACCTCGCGGGCAGCCTGGATAAACTCCTGACCATTGCTCAGTTCCTCACTGTAAACAAGGATCACACGGGTGTGCTCATCCTGAGCCCAGGCCCGGAGCAGGTCGATCTCGTTCACATCGGCCTTATTGCCTAGACTGACGAACTTGGACAACCCTAGACGACCGGCCTGTGCCCAGTCCAGGATGGCTGCACCGAGCGCGCCCGACTGTGACATGAAGGCCATGGGGCCACGGGGAGGGATCCCGGCTGCAAAAGAGGCATTCAGAGGCGTGAAGGTATCGATCACCCCCAAGCAATTGGGGCCGATGAGCCGGATGTTGAATTCGCGCGCGATGGCAACTAGTTCCCGCTCGCGTTCCACACCCTCAATGCCAGCCTCGCGGAAACCGGCGCTGATCACGATGGCCGCTGGGATCCTTTTTTGTCCGCATGCCCGCAAGACCGAGAGAACATGAGGCTGGGGGACGATGATCACGGCCAAATCGATAGGTTCAGCGACGTCCAACACGGAAGGATAGGCAGGATAGCCAAGAACCTCCTTCGCCTTGGGGTTGATCGGATAGACCTCCCCCCGCTGCGAAAAGCCATCTTCCACCAAATTCCTCAATACTGCATAGCCCAGTTTGGTTGGATTGGCCGACGCACCAATCACGGCTATCGAATCCGGTTCGAAGAAAGCTCTCAGCTTCTCTGCCCTCATCTCCTGCGCCTTTCCAGAACTCTCGGGTACCCTTCCGTGCCGAGTGGGGTGCCAAGTGATCTCCTGCTCAGAGTACGGAGCTTCTTGTCCTGAACGATCATTGCATCAACAGATAGTGATAGGCTGCAATGGCTGCTTTGGCTCCCTCTCCGATATGCACCAGAACCTGCTCCGACACGTGGGTCACATCGCCAGCGGCAAACACCCCTGGCCAATTGGTGGCGCAATGCACGTCGACGATGACGTGCCCGTCTCTGTCGCAATCTACCCAGTCCCGGACCAGATTCGAGTTCGGAGTGCGTGGCAGCTTGACAAACACACCCTTGACTGGTATGTCACGTACCTTGCCATCGGGCATGGCAATCACCACACCCTCCACAAAGTACGCTCCGCTTACTTCTCTTACCTCTACACCTTCAATGGTCTCCACATTCTGCATCCGGCGCAGCTTGTGTACTGCAGGCGTGTTGGTGAGCCGGTCAGGAGCTAACAGATACACCCGACGCGCTTTGCGCGCCAGATCCGCAGTGGCCCACTGAGCGCGCCGTTCGCTCCCGACCACAGCTACGTCCTCGCCAAGGAATAAACTGGCATGGCTGGTTGCCGAGTAGCTCAAGCCGTGGCCAGCCAGCCGGTCCTCGCCGGGTACATCCAGACGGTGGGGCCTTGCCCCCGTGGCAATGATCAGGGTCCGTGCGTCAAAGCGCTTACCCTGAGCGGTGTGAACTGCAAACTGATGCTCTTCGTGCACGACTCGGGTAACGGTATCGAACCGCCGCACAAAGTCTAGGTAGTCGAGCTGTCGCCGGAAGGCATCCAGCAGTGTCTCGCCGGTGATGACCTCTCGCCCTTCCACTTCTTCCAGTTGCATCCTGTAGGTGGTTTGGCCGCCCCACCGCTCCGCGATAATTAGCGTCTCTAGCCGCTGGTTTAGGGCAGTGGCTGCAGCAGTGATGCCCGCTGGCCCGCCACCGATAATGACCAAGTCGTACATCGCCCTTATCCTCCTTCAGGACCGTTCCTTTGGTAGGGGCGGGATGAGTCCTTTGTCCATCATGAACTGTATCATCTCCTGTGCCTGCTGGATCGTTTGCTTTGCCATGCTGAACAATTCTGACCGAGACAGGCTGAGACGAGCTACACCTTGCTCCTGAGCCCTCACACCAACAGCCGCCGCTTCCCGGGGAAAGACCTCCCAGTCTTCCATCGTCGGCAGGATGTGCTCCTCATCCAGTCCGCGTTCCTCCGCACAAAGGGCCAATTCTTCAGCAGCAGCAACAGCCATCTCATCGGTAATGGTTGTGGCGCGTACATCCAAAACCCCGCGGAAGATACCGGGAAAGCCCAACGAGTTGTTGATCTGGTTTGCAAAGTCGCTGCGACCTGTCCCTACAATGCGTGCCCCTGCCTCTTTCGCCTCCCACGGCCAAATCTCGGGAACGGGGTTCGCGCAAGCAAAGAGGATCGCATCTTCGGCCATACCCTCTACCCATTCTGGTTTGATCGTGTCGGGTCCCGGTCGGCTGGCAGCGATGCACAGATCAGCTCCATGCATGGCTTCTGCCGGACCACCGCGCCGTTCTGCTGCATTGCTGTGCTGGCAGATGCGCCATTTGTCCACGAACTCGATCTTGCGCTGTGCAATGTCCTCCCGTTCCGCATGCAGAATACCTTGGCTGTCACAGGCAACGATGTGGCCGAAGGGGATACCGCTGGCCCGCAACAGGCGCAATGTGGCCACATTGGCTGCGCCTGTGCCGATCAGTGCCACCTGGATGTCCTCCTTACGTTTGCCCACTACCTTCAGTGCATTGATCACCCCTGCCAGGATGACGGTGGCTGTCCCCTGCTGGTCGTCGTGCCAGACGGGGATTTTGACCTCGGGATCGGTGCGTAGCATATCCAGCACTCGGAAGCACTTGGGCTGAGCAATGTCCTCCAGGTTGATGCCACCAAAGGCGGGCTGGAGCCATTTGACGGCTAAGATAATGCGATATGGGTCTCTGGTATCCAGGCACAAGGGGATTGCATCAACGCCGCCCAGGTGTTTGAAGATCAGTGCCTTGCCCTCCATCACCGGTAACCCGGCACTGGGTCCAATATCACCCAGGCCCAATACACGCGTGCCATCGGAGACGATGGCTACCGTATTCCCCTTGTTGGTGTATTCATAGACCAACTCTTGGTTCTCGTGGATGGCTCGACAGGGAGCTGCCACGCCGGGTGTGTACCAAATGGCGAAATCTTCGAGCCCATGTATGGGGCACTTGGGCGCCATTTGCACTTTGCCCCGGTAGACAGGGTGCAGACGCAATGCGTCCTTGGCAGGTTTCTTGGCCTGGGCCAGGAGTTCCTCCTTTGTCAGCATCATAGCTCCTTTTCCCGACAAATCCGGCTGAAGCACGTCTCGTACTGGAACCGAAGATCAGAATCCACTCTTGTGGCCGACAAATCCTTCCCATGGAGCAACCTCTATCGTCTTCTGCGGTGAGTAGAACGCCCCGATGCCTTGCCCTCCCGGCAGATGATGGTCAGCGCCGTCTTGAGGTAGCGCTGTTGCGCCAAGATGACGGCTACAGAGCCCACTGCGCCGACACAGATGAGCAGAACATCCGCATTCCTCATGCGAAACCTCCTCTTGGTTGATAGTTCTAATTCGCCTCTTGGCTAAAGAACCAGCCAGTATTGCGTTTTCATATTGCCATGCCTTTCGCGCCCTCCTGTTTCAGTTCTGTTTGGCCCGTACCAGTAGGATTGGCTTGTCACTTGCGCGCAGGACCCGGTCGGCCACACTGCCCAGGGCCCATCTTACAATCCCGGTTCGCCCATGGGTGCACATGGCGATCAGGTCCACGTCGTTGATCTTGGCGTAATCGATAATGCACTCTGCGACCAATCCTGTCCACGTGACCGTGGACACCGCTGCCCCTTGCTCCTTCAGATGGCTGGCCAAGCGCTGCAGGTAGGCCTGGGCATCTTGGTCTGCAGTCTCGAAGACGCTGTCCTGGGGCAAGTACCATGGGCCTGTAAACGGTCCCGAAGTGTAGCCCACCGGCACGCGGAGCAGGATCATCTCACACTGCAGAGCCTGGACAATGGACATCACGGCTGGTAGGACCTGCTCGGCAACCTTCGACCCATCCAAAGGCACAAGGACGCGGCGGCACATACTCGGCTCTGGAAATCCGGTCGAACCGCTCTCTTTGGCGCGCACCAGTAGCACCGGAACACTGGAGGAATGCAGTACACGCTCCGCCACGCTGCCATGCCTCCAGCGCTTGATCCCGGTATAGCCATGTGAAGCCATCACGATTAGTTGGATATCCATGTGTCGGACATAGTCTACAATAGCGCCAGCTGCCAGTCCATGCCCGACGACATGCCTGAACTGTAGGTCCGTCTTTGATAGGAGCTGGCTCATTGCCTCCAGGTATTCGCTGGCTTCTGTCTCGAGGCGCTCCATGAGGGGGTCAGATTTCAGACTCGCTCTATCCAGAGCTTCCTGAACGTCAGGTGGGATGGAAATAGCACGAAACAGGACGAGTTCGGCTGGCAGATCTCTCCCCAACGTCATGGCGAAGGAAAGGGCCTGCTCAGCAAGATGTGAACCATCCAGCGGTACGAGAATTCGAGTCTCCACAAGTTTCCTCCTCTCTAATGACTCTCTCGGCCAACTACCGCCGGGCAATGCTCTTCCACACTGGGCAACCTAGAATCCTGTTGCCTGTCATCCGGCGGACTGCCCCCTAGAAGGAAGCTTCCGGTGTCATTCGAACCCTGGGCCTGATCCGTGCGGCTCAATGGCTCGGCTGGGGTCCTTTCGCGATGTGGTGTGTCAGGATGTCTAGTTGACTGCTCAGGCCTGGCACCTCGGCCAGGATAGCGCTAGCTAGCTTGTTGGGTGCACCATCCTTGAGCAAGAAGGCATCTGCACCAGCCGCCAGTGCCTGGGCTCGATACTTGGCGTATATTGTTAGGGCGATGACTTTGACTTCCGGCCACTGCTCTTTGATGCGCCGGGTAGCCTCCACACCATCCATCACCGGCATCTGCATGTCCATCAATACCACGTCGGGTTTGCATTCAGCCACCAGATCCACAGACTCTTGCCCGTCCGCTGCCTCACCAACTATCTCCACTTGCGCGAACTGGGTCAGCAGAGCTCTGAGACCGCGACGCGTCGCCGGCCGGTCATCGGCGATCACGATCCTGACCAGTCGTTCCATTCGCTGCCATCCTTCCTGACTCGACATCACACATCCTTCAGCTTCTCAGATTCTGCTACTCCTATCCTACTTCAAATCCTTGTGACTGTCATCGGAGAGTTGATGGATCTTCCTCTCGACAACGCAGGACAGCCCAAGGGCTGTCTCGCTCCACATTTGTTGATTGGTGCTGGGCCAGTTGTCGTAAGCAAGCTGATGACAGACCAATCCAAACTCCAACAAGGAACCATACGATCAG
>JASFOV010000336.1:0-5608 GCA_050116355.1 Anaerolineae bacterium | reverse complement strand
GATCATCACGGCCAAAGCGGATGGTCGGCCCCCAGTCCTGGAGGGGATAGATGCCACTGGGAGTGAGTTTGACCAGGTCGGTATCGAACCGCCGGTGAAAGTCCAACGTCAGCTCGGCCAAGCGGCTAGGGGCCCACTCCTGTAGGAAGTAGTGGCGCCAGAAGCCCATCGGGACCCGATCGACCTCTGCCCCGGCCAGGGTGGCTTCAATCCGCTCCCACTTGTTCATTCGCTTCATACAGTCTCCAATTCCGATTGAACGCCTCGGCGGCCTACTGGCTGCCTTGGGGCGCTTGTCCTGTCGAGACGCTGGATCGCATCAGATGCGCTCGATGATGGTGGCGATGCCCAGCCCGCCGAAACAGCACATGGTCTGCAAACCGAGGGTCGCATCGCGCCTCTCCAGTTCGTGCAATAAGGTGGTCATAATGCGGGCGCCGCTGGCACCCAGGGGGTGCCCAAGGGCGATCGCGCCGCCATTGACGTTGACTTTGTCCATATCGGGCTCGATCTCGCGCTCCCAGGCCAGTAGCACGGGGGCGAAGGCCTCGTTGACCTCGAACAGGTCAATGTCGCCCAGGGTCATGCCGGCCCGCTCCAAGATGCGGTTGGTGGCTGGGATGGGACCGGTCAGGGCAATCACCGGGTCTACGCCTAGCACTACCTGTGCCACTAGCCGGGCGCGGGGGCGCAGGCCCAGAGCTTGGGCTGTCTCGCGGGCCATCAAGAGCAGAGCAGCGGCGCCGTCGGTGATGGGGCTAGAACTGGCGGCCGTCACCAGTCCATCCTCGAGGAAGGCCGGCTTGAGTGTGGCCAGTTTCTCCAGTGTGCCGCCGGGACGGATCGTCTCGTCGTGAGCCAAGATAGGGGATTCATCATTATCTTCGATGGGCAGAGGCAAGATTTCGCGCCGAAAGCGGCCTTCTTCGGTTGCCTGATAAGCCAGTTGGTGGCTGCGCAGGCTAAAAGCGTCCAGCTCGGTGCGGGCCAGTCCCCATTTTTCGGCGACCATCTCGGCCGACCGGCCCATGTTGGTGATGGGGTAGCGGGCCAACAACTCGTCGGTAAAGGGATAGCCTTCGCCGTCGATGTGACGGGTGCTGCCCATGGGCACGCGGTTCATGCTTTCGACTCCACCGGCGATGACAATGTCGCACACCCCGGTCTCGATCAGATTGGCGGCAAAATGCACAGCCTGCTGGCCCGACCCGCACTGACGATCCACGGTTGTGGCCGGAATCTCGACCGGAAAGCCAGCCTGAAGTGCTGAATTGCGGGCGATGTTGAGGCCCTGGTCCCCGGCTGGTAGCACACAGCCCATGACGATATCATCGATCATCGTGGGCTGGACCCCAGTCCGGCGAAGCAACTCGGTGAGTACAGCCGCGGCCAGCTCCGTTGGATGGTAGGACATGAGGCTGCCTTGGCGCCTCCCTGAGGGGGTACGCACAGCCTCGACTATGACTGCTTCTGCCATTTCTATCTACTCCTCTCAGCCCTCAGACGACGGTGCTTGGAATGTGGCTGCCGTATACCGCACGCAGCGTATCACAAATCTCGCCCAGGGTGGCATATGCTTTGGCCGCTTCGATGGTTGTGGGGATGACGTTCTCACCGCGGCGGGCCGCATCTTCGAGGGCGGCCAGAGTTCGCGCTACGGCATCCGCATCGCGTGTGGCCCGCAACTCCTGGAGGCGCTGGACCTGGCGCCGCTCGGACTCGGGATCGACTTTGAACACTGGGATGTTCAGCTTCTCCTCTTCGTCCCGGTAGCGGTTGAGGCCGACCAGCACCTTGTCGCCACTGTCGATCTCTTTCTGGCGGCGATAGGCGGCATCGGCCAACTCTTGTTGGAAGTAGCCCCGCTCGATGCAGGCCACTGCGCCGCCCATGGCTTCGACTTTGGCGATGATTTCGCCCACCTCCCGCTCGATGCGCGTCGTCAGGTGCTCGAGAGCATAGGATCCACCCAGGGCGTCGACTACATTCGTGACCCCAACCTCCTCGGCAATAATCTGCTGCGTGCGTAGCGCGACGGTGACAGCTTCTTGAGATGGTAGGCAGTAGGCTTCGTCAAAAGAGGAAGTGGCGATGGTCTGCACACCGCCCAAGACGGCGGCCAGCGTTTCCACGGTGACCCGCACGATGTTGTTGAGTGGTTGCTGGGCGATGAGATTGCCGCCCAGTGTATAGGCAAAGATGCGCAGCTTCATGGATTCGGGGTCTTGGGCCTGGAAGCGATCGCGTAGCAGGCGGGCCCAGAAGCGGCGGGCAGCCCGAAACTTGGCTGCTTCCTCGAGAAAGTCTATGCTGGCTGCCAGAAAGGTGAAAAGCTGTGGTGCAAAGTCGTCTATCTTCAGGTCACGGGCCAGCGCACTGTCGAGGTAGGCCAGGGCGTTGGCAAAGGTAAAGGCCAACTCCTGGGCTGCAGTACTGCCGCTGTCGCGGATGTGATAGCCGCTCATGGCCAGCGGCACCCAGTTGGGCAGGTGCTTGGCGCAGTACTCGATCACGTCTGTGCTCAGCTTGACCGAGGGGCCTGGCGGAAAGATATAGGTCCCCCGCCCGATGTATTCCTTCAACACGTCATTCTGAATAAACAAGCGCACATTGGCGGGTGGAATACCTTGCTTTTCGAAAGCCGCGACACAGAAGGCGAGAAAGATAGGGCCAATGGCGTTGGCTGTGGTCCGGATCTGGCGCACCTTTTCGAGGGCGATGCCATCAAAGATGCGTTCTACATCGGCTAGGGACCCCAGGTGCACGCCAACTTTGCCCACCTCGCCTTTTACTAGAGGGTGATCGGCGTCGTACCCGGTCTGGGTGGGCAGATCTAGGGCAATTGAAAAGCCGGTTTGCCCCCGAGCTAGCAACATTTTGTAACGCTCGTTGGCCTCTTCGGCGGAACCGAACCCGGCGTACTGGCCCATGATCCAGAAGTCATCGCGATACATAGCCGGGCTCACGCCGCGCGTGTAAGGATAGAAGCCAGGATATCCCAGATCTTGCTCAGAGTTAAAGCCCTGTTCCTCTAGGCTTGTCGGCGTGTAGATCGGTTCTAGAGGGAGACCTGAATCGGTGGTAAAGGCTTCCCGTCGCTGTTGTTGTTGGTCAAGAGCATCCTGGTACTCTTGAGGCGAGATACGCTCGCGATTTGATTCGGCTTGGATAGCCATCAAGTTTCTCCTCAGTTGATTCTATCTGTCTGTAACCGCTGGCGCCTAGGCTGGTATACCAACCACGAGCAACCGAATCTCCTCGTCGGACGTGTTGCGCAGTCCATGAGAACTGCCCTTGCGACAAGCAGCCAGATCGCCCGGGCCGACTTCCACTTCTTGGTTATCCAGGGTCAGTATGCCTTGGCCCTGAAAGACAACATACAATTCCTCATCTTGGCTGTGGCGGTGCACCGGGATCGCACTCCCTGTGGGTACGGTGACGTACTCGACAAAGCCCCACTCTCCCACAAAGTCCTGGTTGGTGAAGGCTTCGCCAAAGAGCACGGGCTCAATGCCCTGGGAATGGCCTGCCGGTTGCATTTGCAGCGACTCAACATTTTTGATTAACATGGCACCTCTCGTAAGCAGGTCCAAGGTACGGGTCGAGGGCTGGGCCCAATGCCGACGTAGTACCTGCTAGATCTCGCGGCCGATCTTGGCTCCCTGATAGATGGCATCGATGGCAAAGCTGGGCTCGGTACAGTCGCCAATCTCGTACAGTTCGGCGTCCACTCCTGCCAACTCCTCGGCCAACTTCCGGTCGGACTGGGCGCCCACGGCCAGGATGACCGTGTCTACATTTTCCAAAGTAGCCGTCCATTGTAGATCCAGACCCGGGTTTCCCTTGGACAAGGCAACACTGTGATCCCCGATGGCCGTCACCAGGGTTGAAGGTAAAAGGTGGACGCCGGCCTCCTCAAGCCGTTCCAACAAGAAATACTTGGCGTCGGGCAGCATATCGGGGCATAGGGTGTCCAGCATCTCCACTACGGTGACATCCTTGCCGCGGACGGCCAAGTAGTCGGCCACCTCGGCGCCACACGAACCGCCGCCGATGAGCACTGCCCGCTGGCCAACCTCAACTAATCCACCCAACACGTCATCGGATGTCACCACAAAGTCCTGATCGGCACCGGGGATCGGAGGACTGATAGGTAGAGACCCGGTGGCAACGATGACGACATCGGGGTTGAGCTCCTGGACATCTTGGCGGGTGATGGTGCGACCGAGCTCGATCTGTGCCCCGTGTTTGAGGGCCTGATCGCGAAAGTACTCGATGATCTGATAAAAGTGCTGCTTGAAGGGTACCTGACTACCCAGGTACCAGCGGCCA
The DNA here is from genome assembly GCA_050116355.1 of Anaerolineae bacterium. Classification (GTDB taxonomy): domain Bacteria; phylum Chloroflexota; class Anaerolineae; order JAAYZQ01; family JAAYZQ01; genus JASFOV01. The sequence continues at coordinate 1,276 of JASFOV010000336.1, read as the reverse complement.
CCCAATCGCTCTTGCTTTTCGTAGAGGGTGACCTCGTGCCCCCGCATGGCGGCTACCCGGGCAGCTTCCAGTCCGGCGGGGCCGCCGCCTATGATCATGACTCTCTTGGGTTGTGCGGCTGGGGTGATGGTGAACTCACGCTCGCGACCTGCCCCCGCGTTGACCAAGCAGATCGTGTGCCTGACCTTTTTGGCTGGATCGTGGCAGCCCTTGTTGCAGCTGATGCAGGGCATGATATCGTCTACCCGCCCACTGGCGGCTTTGTTGGGCCACTCCGGATCGGTGATCAGGGCTCGCCCCAGAGCGACCATGTCGGTCTGGCCAGCGCGGAGGATCTCTTCTGCCTGCTGGGGGGTGGTGATGCGTCCGGCGACCATCACCGGCACATCCACCTCGGCCTTGATGGCTTGGGCGTAGGGCACACTGTAACCGGGGTCATGATAGTAGTTGGAAACCGTCCAATAGTATGGGGCAATGCCTCGCGAGACGCTAATAGCCGCCGAGCCGGCCTCTGCCAGTCTCTTGGCAATGATCTTCATGTCGTCGATGGTCAGGCCGCCTTCGACCAGCTCGCTGCCGATGATGCGGCACCAAACCGGAATCTCCTCGCCGACAGTTTCTTTGACCCGGGCGAGAAGTTCTAATGTGAACCGGAGCCGGCCATTGAGGTCACCCCCATATTCATCGCTGCGTTTGTTGGAAAAGGGCGACATGAACTCGCAGGGCAGGTAGCCGTGGGCACAGTGGAGTTCGATGGCGTCGAAGCCGGCTCGCACGCAGCGCTGGGCAGTTTGAGCGTAGGCGTCGATGATCTCCTGGATCTCGGCCACCGACAGCTCGCGGGGTCGATCGCTGTACTTGCCACCCCGGGCGATGGGTGAGGGTGCCACAGGCTGCTGCCCTTCGATGGCGGCGCGTGTCGTCTGCCGCCCGGCATGGTGGATCTGGGCAGCCAGCTTGGAGCCGTGGGGCTTGACCGCCGCCACGAGGCGCTCGTACCCGGGCATGAGGCTGTCGTCGTATAAGCCCAGTTGTCCCACGCCAAACCGGGCGTGCGGATGCTGCACATAGATCGAACCCATAATTAACAATCCCGCTCCGCCTCTGGCCCGGGCCTCCATGAAATCGATCTGGGGTTGGGTCATGGTGCCCAGCTCGTCCGACATATAGTTGGCCATGGGCGCCAGGGAAATCCTGTTGCTGAGCTCCATCGGCCCGATTTGGATAGGACTAAACAGCTTTTCAAATTCGGTGTTCACACCAGCCTCCAGATCGG
>JASFOV010000335.1:0-5630 GCA_050116355.1 Anaerolineae bacterium | reverse complement strand
GCCTCACCCAACATCGGCGCCCTGCACGACCGCGTGAGCCAGGCCCGTGACCGGGCCAATGGTGCGCTCCAGGAGGCCGATCTGGCCATCGCCGATATCCCCGATGCCCAAGCGCAGGCCACCATCCGCCAGGTCAAGGGCTATATCAACGAAATCCTCCAACATGCCGATGCCGCGCTGGACACACAGAACTATGATGCGGCCCGCGCCGAAGCGGCCAAGATGGTCGAGATATCGCGGCTCGATGCCTGGCCGTTTGCCTCGCTGGCGGTCAAGCAGGCTGGTTTCGTTGGTTCGGTCCTGACCCGCGTCACCGATCCCAGCGGCAACCCCATTGTCGGTGCCTTGGTCACCGCTCTCACGGCTCCCAGCCCGGCCGCCGGTCGGACGGATGGCAACGGGCAAGTGCTCATTCCCAATCTGGCGGCGGTGCGCGTCATGCAGGTCAAAGCCTATGCCGACGGTCTGGTCTACCATGAGGTCCACGTGACCGTGCCCGAGGGAGGGCGAGCTGTGGCCGATATCACCCTGCCGCGTCCGCCGACGGGGGGGCAGACACCGGCGGCTTCCAACGTCAGCATCACGCCCGCCTCGGGACCAGGCGACGCTCAGGTGACATTCCGCATGACAGGGACAGACCCGCAGGGACAAGCCAATATTGCCGAGGATCAGGTCTTTGCCCTGAATCCTGATGTGGGGGTCGCCTATGTGCTGCGCTCGGCAGGCGGCGACAACTGGGAGAGTACCATCAGGCTGCCCAATCTTCCACCGGGTACGCACACCTGGTACTTCTTTATCGTGGATCATCAGTGCAACACCAGCAACATCGTGACACAGACCTACACGGTGCAGTGAGTGGACAACGACCCGCCCGGGATCGTAGGCGCACGGGCCGGCTAGCGAGCCTGCTGTTGTTGGCCTCGCTGCTGGTGGTAGCCTGGGGGGTCGGGCCAGTGCTGCCCCCAGCCCCCGAGCTCAGGATCGACCCCGATCTGGGGGTTCCCATCGGGGAATCGCTGCGTTCGCTGGCCACTGCTGCCTCCCCGGTTATGGATGGTCAGATCGAGCCGGCGTGGGCCCAAGCCCCGGTGCTAGTCGCCCCCTTGCACTACGGTTTGCATGGCGACGAACCGGCCGGAGACCTCGAACTGCGCTCGCTCCATGACGCCGATCGCGTCTATTTTCTGGCGCGTTGGCCGGCCGGAGAACCGGGCGGCGAGCCCGACGTCTGGCGGAATCTGGCCACAGTCCATTGGCGGCTGGTGGATCCCGGTCAGGTCTCCGGCGAGTCCACCGGCAGCCAGGGTCTCGCCTGCACGGTTGGCTGTCACACCGCCACTGCCAGCGGCGCCGGTCAGCTCGTCGGTATTCGCAGCGAGACCATCCCTCCCGGCCTGGACGAAGACCTGTCAGCCGGCGGCGGCTGGTCAGCTGGCGAATGGCTGCTGGAGTGGAGCCGGCCCCGGATCAGCGCCAGTCCGTATGATCAGAACCTCACCGACCCCGGTCAACGTTATCGCTTTTTCGTCAAGCTGTTCCTTGGCCAGCAGGGGCGGCCCGATCCGGTGTCGGATGTGCATGAGCTGAGCTTGGAGCAATGAAGAGACCTCGGGCCCGGATGGCCCACCCGACCGGACGGCGCCTTGCCCCGTCCGTCGCCGTCGGCCTGCTGATCGTCGCCTACGTGGCTGTTATTGGTACGATGGCCCTGCGCCGCCATCAGAACCTCCGCACCAATGCCCTCGACCTGGGCTACACTGACCAGGCGGTGTGGAATACCCTGCACGGCCGGCCCTTCCGCTTTTCTACCTACCTCGACGCTGCTTTCTACCTCGACATCCCCATCCAAGAGTTCCGCGAGCCTGGCGTGCTCCTGGGTTACCACGTGGAGCCGCTCTTGGTCCCCATCTCACTCCTCTATCTTCTCCACGATGGGCCGGAGACGCTCCTGTGGTTGCAGACGCTGGGCATCGCTTTGGGCGCTGTGCCGCTCTACTTCCTGGCCCGCTGGCGTTTTGAGCGCCGCATTACCGGGGATACCTCGCCCATCGCAGGCCACGTCTTGCGCTGGCTCCCGGTGGCCTTTGTCCTTATCTATCTCCTCGCCCCCTCCCTCCAAGCCGCCAACTTGTCCGACTTTCACGCGGTGGCCCTCAGCCCGGCCTTTTTGCTGGCCGCTTTCTACTTCCTGGAGACCGACCGCCCGTGGGGCTTTGTGGCCTTTGCCTTTCTGGCGATGATGTGCAAGGAGGAGGTCGGCATTGCCGTGGCCATGATCGGGTTGTGGGCTGCTGTGGTCCGGCGTCGCTGGATCTTGGGCCTGGGTACGTTTGCTGTGGCTTTGGGTTGGAGCTACCTCTGCTTCGCGGTCATCGCTCCCTATTTCAACGGGCTGGATTATTCGGCGTTTCTGGTGCGGTACGGCCAATTCGGCGATAGCCCGGCCGACATTGTGCGCAATCTGGTGCGCCAGCCAAGATTGATTGTCGACTGGCTGCGGCAGCCCGATGTGCTGCGCTACCTTCGCGAACTGTGGTTCAGCAGCGGGGGGCTGTCCATCCTGGGCCTTCCGGTTCTGGTTCTGGCCCTGCCGTCGGTGAGCATCAATGCCTTCTCGGCCTACGGCTGGATGCGTTCGGGCGGCGGGCACTATTCGGCCGTCATTGTGCCTTTGCTGCTCATCGCCTCGGTGTACGGGCTGGACTGGGTGGCGGCGCGCTTGGGCCGTAGCGGCCGCTACCATGTCGTCAGCGCGCTACTGATGGGGCTGGGCTTGGTGGTGGCTCTGGCCCATCACTACCAGGCGGGCGTCTCGCCATTGTCGCGGCGCTTCGCGCTAGAGCCCGTCACCGAGCATGCGCGCCGGGCCGCGCCCTTCATCGAGCAACTCAACGATCTGCCACCCGATGTGCCCATTTCGGCCGGCTCCAATCTCTATCCTCATGTCGGGCACCGGCAGTGGGCCTATCTCTTCCCCACGATCAGTGATGCCGAGTTCATCCTGCTGGATGCCACCGGACCGGGTAGTCCGGCCGGCACAGGAGAACAGCGCCAGATCGTGCGCGATCTACTGGACTATGCCCAATTCGGCGTGGCGGCCAGTGACCACGGCTTCTTGCTGTTGCAGCGCGGCCTGGACCAGTACCGCTTCTCCCCGACCTTTCATGAGGTGTTCCTGTCCGGCGGCGAGGCACCTCAGGTGGCGGTCGGTGCCGACTTTGGCGGGCAGTTGCGGTTGGAGGGCTTTGATTGGGACGTCCGGCCGGTGGTCCGTCTGGGGTTGGTGGTCGAGATCACCACCTACTGGCGGGTCCTGGAGCCTCTGGATGACGAGTATCGCCTGGTGTTCTACTTCTGGGACGGCGATAATCGCCTGCTCCGCGTGCAGCCGGAAGAGCAAGCGCTCCACTGGTATCCCACCTCGCTGTGGGAGCCAGACCAAACGGTGAAAGTCACACTTCCACCGTTGCCTGTCGGGGATCTGCCCTACATGGGCGTGGCTGTGTTGCGATCCGGCGCCGGCGACCGGGAGGTTGGCGGACGCCTGACGCCCATCATCTCGAGTGAGGGACAACCCCTCGTTCTGCGTGAACAGGATACGATTTTGGAGTTACAGAAACCCTGATGGAGAATGCACTCATCGTCGTCGCCAAGGAGCCGGTGCCTGGTCGTACCAAAACGCGGCTCTGTCCACCCTTTACACCCGCAGCGGCAGCCGAATTCTATCGTTGCCTGCTGCTAGATACACTGGCGCTGATGCAGCAACTCGATACAGCCGATCACTCAATCGCCTACACCCCGGCCAGCGCCCGGGACTACTTTGCCCGCTTGGCCCCCAATGGTTTCCGGCTGGTGCCGCAGGTGGGCGGCGATCTGGGCCAACGGTTGGCCAACGCCCTGGGCTACCACTTTGACCTTGGCTATCAGCGTGTTGTGATCATGAACAGTGACGGGCCGACCCTGCCCGCGTCCTACCTGGAGTCCGCCTTTTCGGGTTTGGACCAGGCCGACATCACCCTGGGCATGGGCCATGATGGCGGCTACTATCTCATCGGTATGAAAGAATTGCATGCCAAAGTGTTCAATGACATCGATTGGAGCACGGAGCGGGTGATACCCCAAACGCTGGCCAACTGCCGTTGCTCGGGGTTGTCCGTCCAGGCGCTGCCGGAATGGTACGACGTGGATGTGGAGGCGGATCTGAAGCGCCTGCACCGCGATCTGGCTTCCGATCCTGCGTTGGCGCCCAACACCCGGGCCTATCTGGAGAAGAACCGGCTGGCGGATTGAATCGCGGTGCGTGGGATGTGGGCCGGAGCCGTGCCGTCCGCCAGTGACTGAATCCGTCCTCATCGGACCATGGGGTGGGTGCTGCGCCTCTTCCTCCAGCCGAGAGCGGTATCTACTCGTGGCACGTGCCGCTCTAGCTTCAGGGCCTAATACCCCGCGGCTCGGGAATCAGGGCACGATGATGGTTGTACACACATTGCTTCCCCGCGGCAGATCCTTCGCCGGAGCCGGGGTATAGGACAGCGCCACGGTTTCACCTCGGACCAGGGGACAGTAGATGTCGGGCTGGTTGAGATCGCCCAGCAAAGCCCGGCGGCTGGCACAGCCTCCACCGCAGGTGGCCACGTGGGGGCAGTCGTAGCAGGCTTCCGGCACATGCCGGGCACGCTGGAACTGTTCGCTGTCCAGGATGCTCTCGGCGCTGTGACCGCTTAGGGCCTCCAGGGTTAGGTCCGGCTGGGGCCAATAGACGCAGGGGGTGATGTAACGCCGTGGCGTGAAGCGGATGCTGTGGCGCCCACACGGCGAGCCACTCAGGCTGTCGAGCCCCAGCATGGCATGGACAATGGGCTCGCTGGTACTGAGCAGTTGTCCGGCGTTCAGCAGGCGCGCGTACCCCTCCCAGAACTGCTCGTAATTCAACATAAAATCACTTTGCCCCACTGGCTGGTAGACGTTCACCCGCAGGTTGGTGTCTGTATCGCCGGCGACCTCAACCAAGCCGTCCATCTGGTCATAGTTGGTGTTCATCAGCGTTGCCAGCAGGGTCACTTCGATGCCGTAGCCTTGGCAGCGATCGATGGCTCGCATCACGCAGTCCCAATTGCCCACCCCCCGGAAAGCGTCTTGATCCTGTGGAGTCGCAAAGTCGACCGACAGTTCGACGTCGTGGAAACGGCGCAACAGAGGGGCCGGCATTTCGCTCAAACTGTATCCGTTGCTGGCCATGCTCATCTTGATCCCCTGCCCGGCCAGGTACTCGACGATCTGAGGAAACTGGGGATGCAACAGGCTTTCGCCGGTGCCCATGTTGAATGACGCCACCTCTAGTCTATCGCAGATCGCCTGGATATCATCCAGGCTCAGTTGGTAGATCCGGTCCTGGGGACGGTAGCAGTGCGCGCAGCCCAGGTTGCAGTCATTGGTGATGCCAATACCGACCGATGCTTTCATGGGAACTCCTCTGCGATCCAGTAAAGTTGTTCGAACAACCGCCACATCTCGGTGGGAATACCAAGGCTACTGTGCCGGCTCCATCTTCCTGTGGGCGAGTAGATGGACATATCGCGCCTGCAGCGAGTAGGGCGGCCGGTGGGCCACCGCTTTCTCCAAACGAACCA
>JASFOV010000334.1:0-5654 GCA_050116355.1 Anaerolineae bacterium | reverse complement strand
GGAAAAACTGGTGTCGCTGGCCGCTTCGGTCGAATTGCTGCATACCGCCACGCTCGTGCACGATGACCTGATCGATGGTGCCCTGGTCCGGCGGGGCAATACCACCCTCAATGCCCGCTGGAGTGCGGGCGCCACTGTGTTGGCTGGCGATTATCTCTTCGCTCGGGCCGCAAGTCTGGCTGCGGAGACGCAGAATGTCCGGGTCATGGATATTTTTTCGCAGACCCTGATGACCATCTGCACGGGGGAACTGCGCCAGATTTTTGACCGCAACGATGTACCCCAACTGGTTGACGAGCAGGATTGGGAGACGGCGCTCAACCGCTACGATGTACGCATAAACGCCAAGACAGCATCTCTGTTTGCCGCCGCGACCGAGGCGGCCGCCGTGCTTGGTGAGGCACCCGAGGGCGAAGTGAACGCCTTGCGTGACTATGGGCAATTGCTGGGAGCTGGCTTCCAGATCATCGACGATGTGCTCGACTTTCAGGGTGATCAAGAGGTGCTCGGCAAACCGGTAGGCAGCGATCTGCGCGAGGGAATTGTGACCTTGCCGGTGCTCTACTACTTGCGAGCGCATCCGGACGATGAGAGGGTCGCTTCGGTGATTCGAAATGGCGATCAAGACCATCTGGTACGCCAGGTCGTGGCTGCCGTTCGCGAGTCAGGGGCGGTCGATCAGGCATTGGAACGGGCCAGGGATCTGATCAAGCAAAGTCAACAATCGCTTCAGACGCTGCCCGGTGAACCGTCCAAGCATACGCTGTACGCCCTGGCAGACTATGCAGTCTCCCGGCAGAGATAGATTTTCAAGAGCGAGGATCGCCGCGAGCTCCAGACCGGCGTAGACCGACCTAGTTCTGCCTTCCGTCTTTCGTTTGTGTGCAGCAATGGCGGTCTGAGTCTTGTGTTCGATGGAGGGTCTGTGATCGACCTGACCATCATCATCGTAAATTGGAACGTCCGCGATCTACTCCGCCGCTGCCTGGGCTCCATTGGTCAGAGGACGGGCCGCGACCTTTCTAGTGATCCTCCCGCGTCGCAACCTGCGACTAGGTTGCCGGCTCCTCCAATTGGTTCGCCTACCATCGAAGTCATCGTGGTTGACAACGCCAGTGCCGACGGCAGTACTGGCATGGTGCGTGCCGAGTACCCCGGTGTAAGACTTGTGGTCAACGACGAGAACCGGGGTTTTACGGAAGCTAACAACCAAGGGTTGGCCCTTAGTCGTGGGCGTTACATCCTGCTGCTCAATCCTGATACAGAGATCATGGGTGACGCCCTTGCTACGATGGTCAGCTATCTGGATCTGCATCCGCGCGTTGGTGTGCTGGGACCCCAACTCCGCTACCCAGATGGCAGCCTCCAATCTTCACGGCGACGCTTTCCAACCTTTGCGACAGCGCTGGTGGAAAGCACCGTCGTGCAGCAGTGGTGGGCCGACAATCGTGTCTTGCACCACTACTATATGCTTGATACCCCGGATGACAAGACCCAGCCGGTGGACTGGTTGATGGGCGCCTGCTTGCTTGTCCGCCGCCAGGTGTACGAACAAGTGGGTGGGTTGGACGAAGGCTATTTTATGTATTCCGAGGAGCTGGATTGGTGTCGCCGCATCAAAGATGCTGGCTGGGAAGTGGTGTACTTGCCTGCCGCCACGGTTGTCCACCATGAAGGGAAGAGCAGCGATCAGGTGGTGCCCGCCCGCCACATTCATTTTCAGAGCAGCAAAATCCGCTACTTTCGCAAATTCCACGGTTCGTTTCAGGCCGAGATGCTGCGATGGTTCCTATTGGCCACCTACCTGTACCAGATCGCCCGCGAAGGCTTCAAATGGCTGGTGGGGCATAAGCGCTCGCTGCGTGCGGAGCGGATCGCCGCCTACCGCCAGGTGCTCGGCTCAGGATTGCGAGGCGCAAAGCGGTGAAGGTGCTGTTTATCACTGGCGAGTTTCCCCCGATGCAGGGGGGAGTGGGGGATTACACCCGTGAGATCGGGTTGGCCCTACGCAACTTGGGCTGTGAGGTTGAGGTGGTTACCTCTACGCAGGCCGGGCCTGTGGCGGGTCTTGGTGTCTACCCCCTTGTCGAACGCTGGAACTGGGGTAGCTGGCGCATCCTCCTCGATCGAATTCACGACAGCCAGCCGGACGTGGTCCATATCCAGTACCAGGCGGCGGCTTATGCTATGCATCCAGCCATCAATTTCTTCCCCCGCTGGCTGAGGAGCACAGAGGGCCAGCGGTTGCGCAGCGTTGTGACATTTCACGACCTGAAGGTGCCCTACCTTTTTCCCAAGGCCGGACCCCTGCGCCGTTGGGTTGTGAACGAGCTGGCGCGGTCCAGCCACGCAGCCATCACCACCAATCGTGAGGACTTTGAGTACCTACGGACTGTGCTGGGTGAACCACCAACACTGATCCCTATCGGCTCCAATATTCAGCCACAGCTGCCGCCGGACTTTGACCGGGATGTGTGGCGGGCACGTTGGGGTATTGGCCCGGATGACCTACTCCTGTGCTTCTTTGGCTTCATCAACGACCGAAAGGGGGTGGACACCCTACTCGATGCCTTGAATCTGCTCACTGCAGAGGCAAACGGCGGTGCGAGTCCCCATCTGCTATTCATCGGCGGCCAGACGGGTGCCAGCGATCCGACCAATGTCGCCTACTTGGCCCAGATTCAAGCGCAGATTAACCGTCTCGGTCTGGAGCAGTGTGTTCATTGGACCGGCTATGTGCCTGACAACGAGGTCTCTGCCAGCTTCAACGCGGCTGATCTCTGCGTTCTCCCCTTCCGAGATGGCGTCTCCTTTTTGCATGGAACGCTCCATGCTGCGCTGGTCCATGGGGCGGCGATCATCACCACCCGCCCCCGTGTTTCTCTGCCGGAGCTGGTGGATGGCAGCAAGGTCGTACTCGTCCCGCCGCAGGATGCCCCGGCCCTGGCGCAAGCCATCGAGCGGTTGGCCACAGACCAAGACCGTCGCCGCACCCTGAGCGCGGGGGCTCGGCAGTTGTCTGAAATGTTTCGTTGGGAGAGCATTGCCGCTAGCACGCTTGAGCTGTACCGTACCACCGGCAGTGACCGGTAGGCGAGAGGGGCTGGCGCGGAGGGGAAGAGCCGTTTCCATTGCATCGAGGCCACACACCTTTTCCCTGCAACCACCGCTTGTTGCATTGTTCACAAAACCGTGCTAGAATGCCCGTGTCCAGATTTGCATTCATTTCCACAATCCCGGTACGATACCGGGCAAAAGGAGGGATAAAGATGAGTCTTACCAAGGAACAGTTGTTGGATGAACTCAACAAAGATCTGGCCTGGGAGTATGCGGCCGCGATCCAGTACGTCCAGCACGCATCTGTCATCACCGGCGCCGAGTACGAATCGATGATCGCCGAACTGCTGCTCCACTCCACGGAAGAAATGCAGCACGCCGTCAGTCTGTCGGACCAGATTGACTTTTTGGGTGGCGTGCCGGCCGTTGACGTGGAGAAGATTGAAACATCTCCTGACAGCATAACGATGCTGGAGCAGGACCTGGCCGGCGAGTGGCTAGCCATCAATCGCTACAAAGAGCGCATCACCCAGGCCGAAGCTCTGCAGGAGTATGGCCTGCGTCGTGTCCTGGAAGACATCCTCATCATGGAGGAAGAACACGCGCGTGACCTAATGACCGCACTCGGTCAATAGACGCAGGGTTAAAAACGCCCCGGCATACGTGCCGGGGCGTTTGTCGTAGATCCAGGCACCTGCCATCGAACTCATCGAGGCAAAAACACACCAACGGCCCCATCGCCTCACGGGACGGTCGGCGACGGGACAATTTTGCGCTTTCCCCTGTCTTGGGGTAGAATCGCGCTTGGAGGTCTTATGTCTGAGTCGCTGCAGAACCGGCTGGCCCGGTGGGTTTTGCCGGCCATTATACTGCTCTATCTTGCAGTCGGCGGCCTCTACGCGGTTCTTACCCCGGCCTGGCAGGCGCCTGACGAACCGGCTCATTACAACTATATCAAATACTTGGCCGAGCAGCATCGCTTCCCGATTCTGAAGGCTGGTGACTTCCCTGCCGCCTATCTGGAGGAGATCAAAGCTGCCAAGTTTCCACGTGAGATGAGCATCGCTCCCATTCGCTACGAATTCCACCAACCGCCCCTGTATTACCTTGTGGCCGTGCCCGTCTATTCGCTTTTTGGTGGCGCTCTGTTGCCCCTGCGGCTTCTCTCGGTCGCTATGGGCGCCCTGTTGCTGGTGGTCATCTACTGGATCGGGATCGCGTTGGTTCCACAGCGCCGCGGACTGGCATGGGGGGCGACCGCCTTTGTCGCGTTTCTGCCCATGCACCTGGCTATGACCGCTGCGGCCAACAACGATGTACTGGCGGAATTGCTGCTGGCGCTGGTGCTGCTGCTTTCCATCCGCTATCTACGACGGGTTGGATCCGACCCGCACAGCGGACAAGGGCCGGTATCAGATTGGCCGTTGCTGCTCCTCTTGAGTATTAGTACCGGACTCGCCTTCCTCACCAAGTCTGGGATCTATATCGTACTGCCGGTGGTCCTGCTGGCCATCGCCGTCCGGTACATGTGGCTGGAGAAGAGAGAGCGACGCATGGTCGAGTTGTTGGCCGCAACGGGTTTTTACCTGGCGCCCGCTTTGCTGTTGGGGCTGCCGTGGTGGCTGCGAAACATGGCTCTCTATGGCGGCTTTGATTTCTTGGGGCTGGGCCGTCACGATCAGGTCGTCGCCGGCCAACTGCGCACGGCTGAATTCGTCGCCGCACACGGGCTTCCTCAACTGGTCCGCGATTTTGTGGCCACCTCCTTCCGCAGCTTTTGGGGGCAGTTTGGCTGGATGGGCGTGCTGCTCGATGTGCGTCTGTATCAAGCCCTGGCCATCCTCTCCACTGTGGCGCTGGTCGGGTTCGTCCTGTGGGCCATACGCGCCTGGCGCCGCCGGATCGAGGTCCCGGCCTGGCAGTGGGCCGCTGGGGGACTGTTGTTCATCTCGGGACTGCTCACCCTGGCCAGCTATCTATGGTACAATACCCAGTTTGTCCAGCACCAGGGCCGGTACCTATTCACCGCGTTGGTACCCCTGAGTTTGGCCGCGGCTCTGGGCTGGCGGGAGGCGCTGCGACGGGAGCGGGCCCTGCTGCTGGCCGCCTTGCTTTTGGTGCTGGCTGTTCTGCTTGGGATTGCTGGTCTGCTCCCCAATTGGCTGTTGCTCATGCTCGGGGCAGTCGCCGTGGCTTTTGGTGTTCGCCGCATTTTGCCGCCTGCCTTGGACGCCCTCGTTGGCTCTATTCCATATGTGCTGCTCTTTCTCGCCGATCTGGTTAGCTTGTTCCTCTTCATCCTGCCCCAACTGAACCGGTAGGGTGCCCCTATGGCTGATCATCGCCCCACCTCAGCACCAGCCTGGATCGACATGCATGTCCACTCGACCTGTTCCGTGGACGGTTCCTCCCGGATCATTGACTATGCCCGCCGCGCGGCCCATTTGGGGTTGACCCACGTGGGTTTTTGCGAGCACGTCGATCTGGATCCGCGTGATAGGGGCTGCCACCATCTAGATCTCCAAACCTATGATCGGGAGATGGTGGCCGGTCGGGCTGTGTCGGCCGCCGTCCAGCTGTGCCAAGGCATCGAGATG
>JASFOV010000333.1:0-5657 GCA_050116355.1 Anaerolineae bacterium | reverse complement strand
AACATTGGTCTCATCGGATCGTTGGGCACCTACAGCCGGATCAACGAGTATGGCTTCATCGAGACCCCATACCGCAAGGTGATTCACACCGTGCCCAACCGCCCCGATCGCGTGGTGGGCAAGACCGTGCGGGAACGGATCGTCGATCCCTCGTCCGGCGAGATGCTCGCTGAGAAGAACAGCCAGATCGATGAAGAGACGGCCGAGCGTTTGGGCGCCCTGTTCTCCGAGCTGCCCGAGATCCGCATCCGGCCCATGGCCATTGGCGACATCGTTTACCTCTCCGCCGACGAAGAAGATCGCTTCACCATCGCCCAGGCCAATGCCGAACTCGACGAGCAAGGGCAGTTTGTCAACGACCGGGTCTCTGTGCGGCGCATGCAAGAGTTCTTGGAAGAATCCGTCGACAAGATAGACTATATGGACGTCTCGCCCAAACAGATTGTGGGCGTCACCGCGGCCCTCATCCCCTTCTTGGAGCACGACGACGCCAACCGGGCCTTGATGGGCTCGAATATGCAGCGCCAGGCCGTGCCCCTGCTCCAGGCGGATGCGCCGCTGGTCGGCACGGGGATCGAGTCGCAGGTGGCTATCGACTCGGGCCAGATCGTCATTGCCGAGGAATCTGGGGAAGTCATCAGCGTGACGGGCGATGCTATCGTGGTCCAGGGGGAAAACGACCGGCGCACGTACCATCTGCGTCGCTTCCGGCGCTCCAATCAGAGCACCTGCCTGGACCAGATTCCGCTCGTGTACAAGGGGCAGCATGTGCAGGCGGGTGATGTGCTGGTCGATGCCTCATCTACCGAGGACGGGGAGCTAGCACTGGGTCAGAACGTGATCGTGGCCTTCTTGAGCTGGGAGGGCGGAAACTATGAGGATGCCGTCCTAGTCAGCGAGCAGGTTGTTCGCGATGACAAGTTCACCTCCATTCACATCGAGAAGCATGAAGTAGAAGCTCGCGATACCAAGCTTGGGCCGGAAGAGATCACACGCGATATCCCCAATGTGGGTGAAGATGCGCTGAAAGATCTGGACGAGTCGGGCGTCATCCGCATTGGCGCCGAAGTGGGACCAGGTGACATCCTGGTGGGCAAGATCACACCCAAAGGTGAGACCGAGCTGACCCCCGAGGAAAAGCTGTTGCGGGCCATCTTTGGCGAGAAAGCACGCGAGGTGAAGGACTCGAGCCTGCGCTTGCCCCATGGCGAGCACGGTATCGTCGTAGACGTCAAAGAGTTCTCCCGGGATGAACATCGTGATATGAAAGCCGGTGTGGAACGAACCGTGCGGGTCATGGTTGCCCAACGCCGCAAGGTGACCGAAGGGGACAAGATGGCTGGACGCCATGGCAACAAGGGCGTCATCAGCCAAGTGGTGCCCATCGAGGATATGCCCTATCTGGCGGACGGTACACCCGTTGAGCTCATTCTTAATCCCTTGGGTGTGCCGGCCCGGATGAACATCGGCCAGATCTTGGAGACGCACTTGGGCTGGGCTGCTGACCGCTTGGGCTTCAAGGCTGTCTCGCCGGTGTTTGACGGTGCCGATGAGGAAGAGATCCAGGCCGAGCTGGCACGAGCGTGGCTTATGGACCGCGCCTGGGATGTGTTTACCGAGCGGGTTTGGGCTTGGGTGCACGAAGAAGAGATCGAAACCGAAGAGTTCACCGACGAAGAACTGTACGGCATGTACCTGCTGAGCTGGCTGGGCGATTCAGGCTATGATGAGGAACGGTTGGTCTGGGAGCGAACCTATGCGCGCCAGGCCGTGCTTCAGGAGTGGCTCAATGAGCAGGGCTACGATCCAGCCGAGTTGATTTCGTTCAGCCTGGAGCCTCGACCGGTGACCCAGCGGATTGCAAGCCGGGAGAAGGTACGCGTTGCCTGCTTGCGCGAGTGGGTCAAGTGGATGAAGGAAAAGCTTGAGGCCAAGGATCAGCCGTGGTACGACGATTTGCCTGCAGAGCCCGAGACCGACCAAGAGGTCACGCAAGTGGCCCTGATGCTCAGCAAGCGCACGGGGGAGCCAATGCCGGTGACCGGCAAGATGATCCTGTACGATGGCAAGACGGGCAAACCGTTCGACCAGTCGGTGACCGTTGGCGTGATCACCATGCTAAAGCTGGCTCACCTGGTAGAAGACAAGGTGCACGCCCGCTCGACAGGTCCCTACTCGTTGGTAACCCAGCAGCCATTGGGTGGCAAAGCCCAGTTCGGTGGCCAGCGCTTTGGTGAGATGGAGGTTTGGGCGCTCGAGGCGTACGGCGCCGCACATACCCTCCAGGAGATGCTCACCGTCAAGTCCGACGACGTCACCGGTCGGACCAAGACCTACGAGGCCATCGTCAAGGGCGAGGAGATCGTAGAGCCTGGCGTGCCCGAGGGCTTTCGTGTATTGGTCAAGGAGCTCCAATCGTTGGGGCTGTCGGTAGAGGTATTGGACGAGGAGGCAGAGTCGCTTCACTTCAGCAAGGACGAGGAGGACGAGCAACTGCCTGATCTAGGGATGGGTCTCGATCTCTTGAACCTCTGATCCGGATCAAATTGATCGTCAGCAGGGGACGGCACCGCGCCGTCCCCTTTTTCTATGGCACCGGCCCGGTTGTTCCGTGGTTGCGCCGCTACGACTGGGGCGCCCGTCGCCGCGAGCGAACCATCCCCCACACGGCGGCTGGCTCTGGTGCCCTCAGCGCCAGGGACATGCCACCATAGACCGCCAGACCGACGGCGATCGACAATCCGGCTACGATCCAGGCACTTGTGCCCCGCAATAGATAAGAGGTCAGCGCCACACCGGCACCCATAGCCACTGAGCCCAGAGCGATCCGTACCAGGGAGCGGGCTACACGCTGGCCCTCCAGGCCATCCAGCCGCCGCTGGATCACGGCCCAAAGAATGACCATTTCGACCATCGTCGCCAACGAATTGCTGAGGGCCAGCCCGCCATGGGCCATCCAGCCGGCAGCCTCAAAGAGGGCGATCAAAGCCAAACTGAGTATGACGTTCAAGACCATGGCCGCCACGCCAATCACGACCGGCGTCTTGGTGTCGTGCATGGCGTAAAAGGCGCGTACAATGAGCTCAACCAGCGAATGGGCGGGCAGCCCCAAGGCGAACAGGGCCAATGCCCAGGCGACCATCTGGGTGGAGGTCTCGGTGAACGCACCGCGTTCAAAGATTGTCTGGACCAGCGGCACGCGGAGCAGGATCAATCCGGCAGCGGCCGGCACCGACAGGTAGAGCACCGCCCGCAAGGTTGCCGATAGGGTGCTGCGCATCTCATTGCGCTGGCCTTTCGCCGCCTGGGTCGAAAAGGTGGGGAACGCGGCTGTCGCCACCGATTGGGCGAAAACGCCTTGGGGCAGCAACATCAGCAACCACGCGTAATTGAGGGCCGACAGGCTACCTGGTGTTAGCCCCGAGGCCAAGATGGTCGTTACCAGGAAATTGACCTGCACCGCGGCCAATCCTACCACGCGCGGCAGCATCAGGCGACCAACTTCGCGCACGCCCGCGCTGTGTAGGCCCAGAGTGGCCGTATAGCGCAACCCATGGCGCAAGAGCCCGGGAATCTGGACTGTCAAGTGGCCCAGGGCCCCAGCTATCACCCCCACCGCCAATCCCGCCACACCCAGCGCTGGCGCCAGGGTGATAGCCCCGGCGATGATACCCAGGTTATAAAGGATGGGCGCCAAGGCCGGCAACAGAAAGTGCTGCCGAGCTTGCAAGATACCCATCACCACACCGCTCACGCCAAATATCACGGGGGTGAGCAGCATCAGGCGCATGAGGCGGACGGTCAGGGCTTGGTGCTGTGGATCAAAGCCTGGGGCGATGACCGTGCGCACCAGCCAGGGGGCCAGCAGTCCTGCCACGAGGGCGAGGGTGGTAGTGAAGACCAGCACCAGGTTAATAATGGCGCTGGCTAGCTTCCAGGCATCCTTCTCCTCACCCATGGCCAGATATCCAGCAAACGTCGGGATGAAAGCTGAGGCCAGCGCTCCGCCGGCGACGATTTGGAACAGGATGTCGGGCAGGCGAAAGGCGGCTAGGTACGCGTCCAGGTCGCCACCCGTACCGAATTGGTGGCTGATCACCATTTCGCGCAATAGGCCCAGGCTGCGGCTGACGATGAACAAGGACATCACCAGGCCAGCGGCCCGCGCGATCTGTGCCTTGTCAGCTGCTCCCGGCTGTTGGTTGCTGTTGGACATTGGTGTAGCGACTCAGTTGGACTGCTGCATAGCCTCCGCGACGAGCGCAAGCAGGGGTTTGTCCTGCTCGGGCAGCACGGTGCGCGGGTCGAGGACCAATTGGTCGTCTTCGATGCGCGTGATGACAGGCGGCCGGCCGGCGCGCAACCGGCTGGCTATCACGTCTGGGGACTCGGTGGTCAGGGCTACCAGATGGGTAGGCAGCGTTTCGCCAGGTAGGCTTCCCCCACCCACTGCCGACCGGCCCGCTACTATCTGGGACGCGATGCCCTGCCCCGCCAGGCGCCGGCGCCAACTCTCGGCGCGGCGGCGGATCGTCGTTTCTGGTTGGCTGATCATCCGCCAGACCGGTACCTCTTCAATGGCTTCGCCCAGTAGGTAGTGCCGCAGCGTGGCCTGCAGCCCGGCCAATGTTGTTTTGTCTACGCGCAGGGCGCGGGTGAGTGGAAACTTTTTCAGGCGTGCGATCAGACCGGCCTGTCCAAGGATGATGCCTGCTTGTGGGCCGCCCAGCAGTTTGTCACCGCTGCAGGTCACCAATGAAGCTCCGGCCTGCACGCTTTCCTGAATCGTTGGTTCGTGGACAAGGCCATAGGGGACCGTGTCCAGCAGGGTGCCGCTGCCCAGATCGTCGAAGAATAGGATCTGGCGATCCGCGGCCAGCGCCGCCATGTCGCTCAGGCTCGGCTCGTGGGTAAAACCCATCAGCCGGAAGTTGCTGCGATGGACGCGCATCAGGGCGGCCGTAGCCTCGCTGATGGCCGTGTCGTAGTCGCGGATGTATGTGCGGTTGGTGGTCCCCACCTCCACCAGGCGCGCGCCGCTTTGGCGCATTACGTCCGGGATGCGGAACCCACCCCCAATCTCGACTAGTTGGCTGCGGGAGATGATCACCTCGCGGTTCTGGGCAAAGCACATCAGGATGAGCAGCAATGCCGCCGCATTGTTGTTGACCACCAGGGCGGCTTCTGCACCAGTGAGGCGGCACAGAAGTTCTTCGGCATGGACGTAGCGCGAACCACGCTGGCCGGCATCCAGATCGTATTCGAGGTTGGAATACGCTAGGGCCACGGCGTCCATCGCAGACCGGGCTGCAGCGCTCAGCGGCGCACGCCCCAGATTGGTGTGGACGATGACGCCTGTGGCATTGATGGCCGGCCGTAGGGTGGGTTGCAGGCTGGCCATCAGTCGCTCGTCTACCTGCTGGGCCAAGCTTTCAGGTGGGGGGCAGGTGGTGCCCGCCTGTATGGCCTGGCGCGCGGCATCCAACGTCTCACGGACCGCCTCAACGGTCAGGTCGTGCCCCCATTGGTCGACCAGCGCCGACACATGCGCTTCCTGCAACAGCCGGTCGACGCTCGGCAGCAGGCGCAGTTGCTCCTGGATTGTCATACGTTCCCTCTCTCCTCCCGTACCCGTCCCATGCGGTTTGTCCAGGGCT
>JASFOV010000332.1:0-5667 GCA_050116355.1 Anaerolineae bacterium | reverse complement strand
GGTACCCGCTTTTCGACGCTTTCAATCCAGCGCTTGACAAAGTCGGCAGGTTGCACCACTCCGGCCAGCAGTGGCTCGAGATTGGGGACCAGCCGCGCCAGCCGGATGCGCATCTCGGGCTCGCGGGCCCGCGTCCAGCCGACCTCCTTGTGCCAGCGCCGCGACTCTTCGCGGAACAGCTCCATGTACATCTGTTCCGCACCCCGCAGGCGGGATTCGATCGGCTCCAGTAGCCGTTCCCAGCGGTCGTGTTCTTGCGTGTCTGCTTCGTTGCTCATTTGAGCCCCCTGGGGCAGTGGACCACATCTTTGCCACGCCCTTGCGCGGCGAAACCTCAGTCGTCGCTCGGTTCCAAGTACCCTTTCAGCATGGCGATCTGCTGCATGATCGGCTCGCGCTCGGCGTCGTGCCGCTGGCGGATGGCCGCCTTTTCGATGCGAAGGCGCTCGTAGAGCACGGCCAGGATCGACAGGGTGAGAAAGAGCAGCACCGCGGCAAACAACACGGCATCCGTCGAGCGCAGCAGCCCGACGGCCAGACCACCGATGATCGTCTGTACCACGGCGGCCAAGATAAAGCCGTACTTGAAGAGACGCTCGCTGTCCTGGTCGGCGTCCTGGATCTCTTCGTGGTAGTGCGCGGCGATGTTGGCCAGCACCTCTTTTTTGTGCAGCAGCAACGCATCCAGCGTCTGCCGTGGCACCCGCTTGTCAACAGGCGGCATGCCTCACCTCCTCAACGGCCGGTCGGGGTCGTGAGTGCGTTCCCCCCACGCACCCACGACCCGGCCTGCAGATCGATGCAATGGTTTCAACAACACGACCGTGCCCCGCTGGCTCGCCGGCCTGGCTCAGCGGTCCGTCGGCGGCACAGGCGTGCGCCGTGATTCGCACAGCGCCATCTCACCAAAGAGCCACTCCAAATCGTACGGTACAGCGGGATGGCGCAAAGTCCGGTGCTCAAACGGACCCGGTGCGTGATGGACGGCTGTGGGTGCGTCCCCCCCTCGCAGCCATGTGGTGGCTACCGGCCGGTAGACGCAGCAGCGTGGAGAGAACGGCACGCCCGCGAGCGAAGCCGCCGTCCATGCCTTCTCTAGCACGGCCGCAATCTGGGGCATGTCACGACGCCCTACGCACACTGGGGCCAGTTTGTCCGTCATCGTTCCACCATCCTCTCAAATGCCAAGCGCCTGCTCTACAAGCGCCGCCGCTCACCGGTGGGCGTGATCTCCCAAAACATCCGCTCCGGACGGTAGCGCCCGGACCGACGATCCAGCCACGCCCGGAGGGCGCGCCAGCGCATGGAGCCCCGCCACGATCGCAGCCAGGCCAGCAGCGGCCGCCGGTCCTCGGCGGACAGGCGCTGCACCTCTACAGCGAACGCCGCTTCGAGCTGGCGCTCCTGCCACCTAGTCAGGTGTCTCCGCCGGCTCACTGGCCGCCTCCTCCCGTTCCAACTCCTCTTCGTCGTCGGCGCCGATGATGCGTACCGGCCGCAATTCGGCCAGACGCCGGTACTGTCTGACTTGCTGGATCACCGCTTCCTTCCATTCGTCTGGCACGTGGCGAAACTCGCGGACCAGCGCCTGGATCATGATCTGCTCTTCGCTGGAGCCGCCCGCCTCGACAGCCGCCGCCTCACCGCGCGGCGCCGGCGGCAGATGGCCGGCCAGCCGCAATACCTCTTCGCGCGGCGTCCCCAGCAAGTCGGCCAGACGGAACAGCGTCTCGACCTTGGGAATGTGCTCTTTGTTCAGGATGCCGCTGATGGTCGCCTGGCCGACACCGGCATAGACCGCTGCCTGGCTTTGTGTCAGGCCGCGCTCTTGCAGCTCCATTCGCAGCCACCTGCCCAACTTGCTCATCGTGGGTCCTCGTCCTCCCGCGCCGCTCCGATCCCTGAGGCACAATCCACACCCACCACTATCCATAGTGGTTTGACCTAACCGTCTACCACTATATCTAGTGGTCAGTCATTTACCCGAACAGAGACATTGTACCAAATAATGGTCTACAAGTCAACTCTTTCATGGTATAATAGATCTGAAACAGAAATCCGAATCTGAATTGTATGCCGATTCTATATGTCCCTGCCCGACTTTAGGTGATCCCAATGCCCCTGCTGGAAACCAACCAGATCCAAGCCATTGTCGACCAACTCCTCGGTCAAGAGAGCTTCCGGGTGAGGCCCGATGATCTGCACGAGCCCTGGCTGTCCCTGCACCGACGGCTGGACCCTGTGCACCATCTCGCTGAAGCGCGCGAGGCCCTGTGGCGGGCGAGCCAGGGCCTGCCCGACCGGCAGCGGCTGGTGGACGCCGTGCTCCAGGCGCTGCCCGCTGCGCCAGCCTACCCCTCGCTCCAGGATCTATCCGGCCGGCTGGCCCCAATCCGCTGGCTGTGGCCGGGCTGGATCCCCCGCGGTCTGCTGAGCTTGTTGGGCGGCGCGCCCGGCTCAGGGAAATCGCTGGTCGCCCTCGACCTCGCCCGGCGCCTGATCCAGGGTGAGTCCCTCCCCCACCCAGCGCGCCAGGCGGAGACCATGCCGGAGGGCGACATCCGGGCCCGCCGCGTGGTTTATGTCGATGCCGAGTCCGTCCTCCAGGTGCTCAACCAGCGCGCCTGCGCCTGGGGCCTGGACCGCAGCCGTCTCTACCCTCTGCTGCCGCCCGACCCTTACGAGCTGCTCGATCTGGGCAGCCGGGCCCACCAAGACCTGCTGGTCGATCTGGTCGACAGCATCAGCCCCGACCTGGTGGTCATCGACTCGCTGAGCGCCATCAGCGTCAAGGGCGAGAACAACATCGAGGACGTGCGCCAGGTGCTGGCTTTCCTGGCCGCGCTGGCCCGCGAGTTCGATGTCGGCCTGCTATTGATCCACCATCTGCGCAAGCAACATCCGGCCCGGTCCCAGCGGAGCCGCGTCACGGCCGAGGATTTGCGGGGCTCATCGCATATTATCGCCACCGCGCGCTCGGTGCTGGCCCTGAGCGTGGTCCAGACACAGCCGCCGGACGAACGTTCCAGGCAGGCACCCTGTATGCGCCGCCTGGAAGTGGTCAAGAGCAATCTCTGTCGCCCGCCTGCCCCGCTGGGCCTGCGCCTCGAAACGCCCCGTGACGGTGACCGCACGGTGCCCGTGCTGCGCTACACCCAGCCGCCCGTAGCCTACCGCCCACCCACGCAGGCCGAAGCCTGCGCCGCCTGGCTGGTAGATCTCTTGGCCGCGACGAACAAGCCCCTCAAGCCGAAAAAGATCGTCCAAGCGGCTAAGGAGGCCGGCTTTGGACGTAGCACACTCTATCGCGCCCGGCACCTGTTGGGCGACCGCATCGTCGAGACAGGCCAGGATGCGCGCGATCCCACCCGCCATTGGCGCCTGGATCGAAACAAGGCGTAGGAGGACGGCTTGCCCGAAATCCCAAATGGGAGTACAATAGCACAAGAGGTTAGCCGGAACCGACCAGTTGGAGTGTGAGGCAGCCATGTCCAAGATCCGAGTCAACGGCTTGGACCACTGCTACAAGCTACGCGGTGCGGGGCCCGCGCTGGTGTTTGTGCACGGTGCCTTTGTCGACGCGCGCCTGTGGCAACCCAAGGTGGATCGTTTTGCGGCGCACCACCAGGTCCTGCGCTACGACCTGCGCGGCCACGGGCGAACCGGCCCTTCGTGGTGAGTGATTCTCTAGAACAGATCTGGGCATGCCAATAATCAACCAAGGGCTGGCTGTAGTGCAGACAATAGGAGAACCATGAACGATCGAGTTGCACAACTGAAGGACCGTGTCATCCATACACCGCCCGAGGTCTGCAACGACCGGCTGCGGGCCATCACCGCTTCGTACCAGGCCACGGAGGGCCTGCCGATTGTGCTGCGGCGGGCGCACGCCCTGACTCGAATCCTGGCCGATATGCGCATCTATATTTTGGACGGCGAGCTGATCGTGGGCAATCAGGCCTTTCAACCCAAGGCGGCGCCCTGGTTCCCTGAATTCGACGTGGGCTGGATCGAGCGCGAGATCGACGACTTGGGTACAAGGCGCTTGGACCCCTTCCGCATCAGCGACGTCATCAAGGAGGAAGCGAAGGGCCTCCTACCCTACTGGCGGGGGAAAACCCACCGCGATCTGTGCTTGAAAAAGATCGACGCCTCGCTGTCTGACGACATGAAGCAGCACTACGACATCTATCATTGCAGCATCAACCAGACGCTGGGCAACCTGTACCACACCATCACCGGCGACGGGCACATCATTGCCGACTATGGACGGGTCTTGAACCACGGCCTGGGCAGGCTGCGCGAACAGGCCGTGTGCCGTCTCGAGGGCGACGTGGATGGTGATCAGGCCGACTTTTTGCGGGCCGTGATCCTCAGCATCGACGCCGTGATCCAGTTTGCGCACCGCTTCGCCGGCCATGCGGAGCAGAAAGCGCGGGACGAACAAGACGGGACGCGCAAACAGGAACTGTTGGACATCGCCCGAGTCTGCCGCACCGTACCGGAACAGCCAGCCGCGAGCCTGCACGAAGCGCTGCAATCTCTATGGTTCACGCACCTGGTCATCCAGATCGAAAGCAATGGGCAGTCCATCTCGTTCGGTCGCTTCGACCAGCTCATGAATCCGTATTACTTGCGGGACAAGGAGCGGACGAGTCTCAGCCGGGAAGCGGCCATCGAGCTGATCCAGTGCTTCTTTTTGAAGGCGATGGAAGTCAACAAGGTGCGGGACTGGGGTTCGACCGAGTTCAATACCGGGTACGCCATGTACCAGACGTTGACTCTGGGGGGACAGACCCGGGATGGCCGGGATGCGACCAACGAGATGACCTATCTGGCCTTGGAGGCGACCGCCGATCTGAAGGTCCAGGAGCCGACTACGGTGCTGCGGGTTCACCAGGACACACCCGACGAATTACTGGCTGCCGCCGTGAAGGCGCTGGCCGAGCATCGCGGCGGCCTGCCGTCCTTCTTTAACGATGACGTCGCCGTACCGCTGATGCTGAACCAACCCCACAATGATATCTCGCTGGAAGATGCGCGCGATTGGGCCGTCATGGGCTGCGTGGAGCCCAACGTGCCGGGCAAGTATCTACCCTCTACCGGGGGGACCTGTGTCATCAACTTGGCCAAGGCTTTCGAGATTGCGTTCAACGATGGTTTGAATCCGGAGACGGGCATCCGGGTGTTCCAGCCTGACCAGGCCGCGATCGACTCCTACGAGGACCTGTGGGACGCCTATCGGGAGCAGCTCGAGTACTATATGGACCTGATCCCAACCCTCATGCAGGCCACGTGCGACGCCTATCGGGAGCTGACCCCCACCCCCTTCCTGTCGGCGCTGGTGTCGGACCGGATCGACATGGCCCGCGATCTGTTCGAGGGCAGGGGACCGAACGATTACAACGTCGAGCTGATGGAGATCCATGGGCTCGGCACGGCGACCGACGCCCTGGCCGCAGTCAAGATCGCCGTGTTCGATGAGGGCCGCTTCACCCTGGACGAACTGCGGACCATGACCCGCTGCAATTTCGAGAGCTACGAGCGGGAGAGGCTCTATCTCCAGAATCGGGTCGCCAAGTATGGCAATGACGTCGAACAAGTCGACGCCATCGCCCGCCAGATCATCGACACCGTCTCGAGCTACATGTCCCAGTTTGCGACGCC
>JASFOV010000331.1:0-5672 GCA_050116355.1 Anaerolineae bacterium | reverse complement strand
TACCCAAATCGATGCGTCGATCCATAGGTTCAAAGCTTCGCCACTCGGCCAACACGGTCGCCCGCATAGCCTCCCAATCCAGACCGTAGATACACACTCGCTGTACGTCCAGCGCCCGCGCAAGTTGCTCGGCCAGCGCAGACAAGACCTCTTCTACCTCCAGGCTGGAGGAGATAGCCACCGCCGCGTCGTGCAGACCGGCCAACTCTTCGGCCTGGCGCTCGGTCTCCTGAAAGAGCCGGCTGTTTTCGACGGCGACCGCCGCCTGCTGGCTCAGAACCTGCAGCAAGCGCATTTGATCGGGGCTGTATGCGTCGCCCGAGCGCCGCGGCCCCAGGTGGTAGACGCCCACCAGCCGCCCCCACACCCTCAGTGGCACACTGAGCTCCACCTGCTGCTGGTCGAGCCAGGCGCCGGCCGCGGGCGGCAGGTCGGCCGGAGGCTGCAAGCGCATCACCGCTTCGCCGCGACGGCCGAGGTAGGCCGCCAGCGGATGGTGGCTGGGCAAAGCACGGACCGGGGCACCGTCGCTCACCGGCGTATACGATCCTCGCTGCGGATCGAGCACCGCCAGGGCAG
Source organism: Anaerolineae bacterium (assembly GCA_050116355.1). Classification (GTDB taxonomy): domain Bacteria; phylum Chloroflexota; class Anaerolineae; order JAAYZQ01; family JAAYZQ01; genus JASFOV01. The sequence goes on along the minus strand of JASFOV010000331.1, from coordinate 5,093 downwards.
CCCATGCCAGCTGCAGGCGACGGGGCACTTCTTGCGCCAGCAACCGGTCCAATTGATCGAGGCGGATGCTGGTAGCCAACCGCTCGCTCATCTCAGGGAGCAAACGCTGCGTCTCGACCTTGGTCCGGTAGAAGGCGCCGTCGATCAGCGACTGGACCCTACGCCGCAGAGGCTCGAAAGCCAACGCCAAGGAAAGGGTGGCGACAAACACCACAACAGACTCGTTGCCGCCGGGCGCATACAACTCAACCAGCACCGTCAACACCCGGACCACCACCAAATAGAGCAGGAACAGGAGGACGGTCAATGTGGCGTACACCAGGGTGCGGTTGATCACCAGGTCGATGGCAAAGAGGTTGTAGCGCAGGATGGCAATGGCGAAGGCAAAGGGGATCAGGACAATGGCCAGCATGGTCACCGGGTGGGGTACCAGCGGGCGTCCGACCAACATCTGGGGCAAAATGTAGCCCGGCACCAGGACCGCGATGCCGATACAGCCGCACCACAAGATCCAGCGGATCTGGGCGCGCGCAACGGGATCGCGCGCTGTGCGAACCGAGCGCACCCCGGCCGCGACCATGACCGCCATCTGGGCCAGGGCCACCAGCCACGAGGCGTGGTTGCCCAAGCGCAGGGCGGTCGCCATATCTGGCGACAACAACATCGTGCCGCCAATCACCAGCGGGAAGCTGGCGTACAGCGCCGCCGGCACCAAGCGCGGGAAGCGGTCCAGCCAGGGGTGCCGGATGGGAAAGACCAGGACAAAGTAGGCCATCGTAGCCACACTCAGGCCGTACATCGCATGTTCATAGATGAGATGGAACCACAGGGGCCAGCGCCAGGGAAGGGTCGCATACTGGATGTTGTAGGCGTCGCCCACGTACTGCAAGCCCATAAAGACGCCAAAGATCATCAACAGCTGGGCCGGCCGTTCCCCAGGGCGCTGCAGGTAGACAAACGCGCCCACAACCAAGAAGGCCAAGGCCACAATGAACTGCGGGGTCCAACGGAGCAGGATGGCGCGCAAAGGAATGGGCGCCAGGCGGATCTGCAGCATCTGGCTGGCGCCCGCTCGCAGCACCTCGTAGGCGACGACGCCGCCGGTGCGCCACTCGGGCCCGCGGGGCGCGCCCTGCAGCCACTCACCAGCCGTGTAGCCGCCGGCGCGGACGATCACGTCACCCACTTGCAGCCCACCGGCCCGTTCTTGAAGCAACCACTGGACGCGGTAGCCCTGGTCGGTAAAGCTCTGCAGATCGCCGGTGGCCCCATCGGCCGGCAACCAGGTGTAGAGGGCCAGCATGGCCAGCCCCAGCACCAAACCGCCAGCCCAGACCAGCCCTCCCCACCACAAAGCATCACGGCCGCGCATGACCTACCCCGCCCCGGATCGCCGCGCCACCCACCACAGGCCAAAGCGGTACCCCAACCAGCCCCACAGGATCCCGCCCACCAGATCGAGCAGGTTGTGCTGTCCGGTAAACAGGGTCGACAGGATGACGACAACCGAGATCGAAAACCATAGCCACCGCCAGCCAGGCTGCCAGCGCCACCAGAACAAGAGGATCAGGATAGTCATGTAGGTATGCCCGCTGGGAAAGGCATTGTTCACCTGGTCGTGGCTGTAGATCAAGCGCGTCAAGGCCACCGCCCAGCCCTCCCCCTGCAGCACCGGGCGCTCGACATAGGTGGGCAGAAGGAGGTAGACGGCATAGCTGGACAGCATCACCGCCAGGGTGGCCACCACCAGGGCGCGGAAGAGCCGGTCTTCCATCTTCCACGCCGCCCACAGAAAGCTGGCAGCCCACCACACCAGGCTCAACAGGTAGGGCAAGGCCCAGGCCGGCCAGAACGGCACGTAGGCATCCCAGGGCAGTTCCAGCGCCAGCCCGCCGCGCGCCGCGCGGTTGACGGGCAGGTACAGCAGCTGCACGCCAAATATGGCGAGCACCCAGAAAAATCGTGCCCGCCCAGTCATCGCCCGCGGCAGAGCTATCTCGAACTCCATGGAGCATTCTCAGGGACCATCATCGCACCCAATTCCAGGAAAACAGGGTATCGCGCGTTCACACAGATGGATGTACGGTCGCAGCCAGGCACGGTCTCATGGCCTGGAGCGACGGGGGTGGTAGCCAGTTTTCCTCACGCGAAAGCTACATAAGTATACCATCTTTGGCCGCACATAGCAAAAAAACACAGGAGGCCTCCCCGTCGCCAACGCAATAGACAGATATCGCCGTTTGCATTATAATGGGCCGGCCGCAGGCCCGAGCGCCTGCGAGCCCACCGGCATCCAAAGGGGATCCATGACAGACCAACCCACCGTCGGCCTCGTCGCGACGGTACACCAACCGGACGAACGGTTGGTGGGCATGGCCGCGACCCACCTGCCCGCCCTCAGTACGCGCTACGCCGCCCGGGTGGCCTTTTGCTCACGCAATACCCACCCCACGCTGTTGGATCTATTACGCCAGCACGACGTCACCGTGCACATAGACGAGGACGGACCGAGCAGCATTCACGGCATTGGCCACGTGCGGCGCAAGACGATCCGCGCCGGGTTGTTGGCGGGCACCTCCCACCTGCAAATGTGCGACTTTGACCGGGCACTGCACTGGGTTGCCCACTACCCCGACGAGCTAAGCGCGATCATCGCCCGCATCCCAGCGTACGATATGCTGGTGCTGGGCCGCACCGGACGGGCATGGGCCACCCATCCCCCCTACCAGACCGAGACCGAGCCCCTCTTCAACCGCGTGTTTGCCCTGGTCACCGGCTTGGCCTGGGACGTGGGGGCCGGTTCGCGCGGCATCTCTCGCCGCGCCGCCGAGCGATTGCTGGCCCGCTCGCGGGAGCCGACGGTGGGCCTCGATGCGGAGTGGCCGCTGCTCCTCCTGTCAGAGGAAGGCTTTCGTGTCGACTACCGGGCCTGCGAAGGATTGGAATTCGAGACGGCGGATCGCTTCAGGCCCGAGATCCAGGCGGCTGGCGGCTACCAGGCGTGGGAGGACCAGATCAGCGCCGAGCCGGACCGCTGGGTGTTCCGGCTCGAAGTGGCGCTCTTGATCGCCAAGGCCGCGCTGCGCTACGGCCGGCCAGCACGCTGATTGTTAGCCGGCTGGGCGAAAGCGGCGGCAGGGCGGACAAAGGGCTGTTGCACCCTTCCTTGACGGGCGACGGTTCGGACCGATCGAGGAGCAAGCACGCCCTCGTGCGAGCGTTTGGTCACTGCTGGGGATGCTCCCTCCTCAACCTCACAGGAGCCAGCGGGCCGGATCGCGCCGCAATTGACATTTGTCCCATTTTGCGGTAAGATGGAGAGCGACAAAGCCCCCGTGAGTAAAGACAAAGAAAGGAGTAGTCGCATGTTCCATCGTATCACCCTGATAGGCCGCGTGGGCCAGGAACCGCAGATGCGGTACACCCCCGAGGGGACACCGGTCACGAGTTTCAGCGTGGCAACCACCAAGCTGATCAGCAAGAACACCCGCGAGACCTGCCCTGCCGGCTGGAAAGAGTCCTACAACGGCAAGAACTGGGAACTGACGATCTGGTGGCGCGTGACCTGCTGGCGCGGCTTGGCCGAAACGGTCAACGCCTACCTGAGCAAAGGCCGGCAGGTCTTTGTCGAAGGCGAGATCGGCGGGGACGCCGAAAACGGCACGCAGAACCCGCGCGTGTGGACGGGCAATGATGGTGTCGCCCGCGCCAGCTACGAGATCACGGCCGACACGGTCAAGTTCCTCGGCGGCCGGGACGACGTCGACGTTCGCAGCGGGGGTCCCACAAGCGAAAGTCCGGACGAGACCTTGGAAGAGGACACACTGCCCTTCTAACTCTTTGTCCAATGACATAGGCACCGTCAGGACGTCGTTCGTCTTTGCAGGGGAACGGCGTCCGTTTCTGCGGCGGGCCGTCACGGTCCGCTGAGCCTGTTGCCCATTCGAAGGAGCTGATGATGAGCAATGCCAAACCACGGCAGCGCCAGATCAAGATCGAGCTGCCGTCCGATCTGGAAGCCACCTACGCCAACTTTGTCCTGATCACCCATTCCCCCTCGGAGATGATCTTGGACTTTGCCCGGGTCCTGCCCAATGTGCCCAAGGCCAAGGTCTATTCGCGGATGGTAATGACGCCCATGAACACCAAGCTCTTGTACAAGGCCCTGGGCGACAACCTGGCCAAGTTTGAGGAAAAGTACGGCGAGATCAAGGCTCCCGATCGGGGCTTTGAATCGCCCTCCGAGCGCATGGGGTTCGTACGCGAATGAGCCACGCTCCGCGGGCAACAGGCCCGGATGCTAGGGGATAGGGCCATGGCCAAACCAATTGTGGCGCTGGTAGGCCGGCCCAACGTGGGCAAATCCACGCTGTTCAACCGCATCGTAGGCCAGCGGCGGGCGATTGTCGAAGACATCCCGGGCACCACTCGCGACCGGCTCTACGGCGACGCCGAGTGGAACGGGGTGATTTTTGCCGTCGTAGACACCGGCGGGTTGGAGATCATCGAAAGCAACAAGCGCCGCGCGGCGAAGGATCAACCCCCCGTGCTGTCAACCGCGTCGGCGGGCTTTATCAACGAGATCCGCCAGCAGGCCGAGATGGCCATTGCCGAAGCCGACGTGATCATTATGCTGGTCGATGTGCTGGACGGCCCCACCCCAGCCGATGAGGACGTGGCTGACGTGCTGCGCCGCAGCCAGAAACCGGTGCTGGTGGCTGCCAACAAGGCCGACAATGAGGCGCGCCGCCAGGTCGCCTACGAGTTCTATGCTCTCGGCCTGGGCGAGGTCTTTGCCATCTCGGCGCTGCACGGCCGGGGCACGGGCGATCTGCTGGATGCCGTCGTTGCCGCCATACCAGCCCAAGCGGAAGAGGAGGAGCCGGACGCGCTCAAGATCGCCCTGGTGGGCCGCCCCAACGTAGGCAAATCCTCCCTGCTGAACAAGTTATTGGGTCAGGAACGAGCCATTGTCAGCAGCATCCCGGGCACCACCCGCGACGCCACAGACACCTACCTGACCTGGGAAGGCCAGCCGGTGTTGCTCATCGACACCGCTGGCATCCGCCGCCGGGGGCGCATTGAGCAAGGGA